>JBBDUH010000050.1:0-7286 GCA_040904005.1 Minisyncoccota bacterium | reverse complement strand
TTACCAAATTTCAAACAGAACCTCTCCACCAACATGCTGTTGGCGTGCCTTATCTCCAGTGAGGATTCCCTCCGGGGTTGACAGCACAACATCTCCCACACCAGCGCGGACATTAGGAATCTCTCCGACACCAACATAACTGCGACGAGACGGCTTACTGAGACGACGAGCGCGAGTAATGCGAGAGGTTCCGTTGTCGTGATATGCCAACCCGATAACCAACTGAGGCTTACCTGCCTTATCCTCTACTGAAACTGTGTCAACATAACCAGCCTCAGCGAGCGTCTTTGCAATATTCTCCAGCAGATTGCTGTGCGCTAAAGAAACAGAAAATCTCTGGGCGGCGCCAGCATTACGGAGTTGAGTTAGCATGTCAGCTACTGAGTCTGTTACCATGATGATTTACGAATTCCCGGAATCTTACCCTCATTAGCAAGTTCTCGAAACTCAATACGGTTAATGCCAAAATCACGCATATACCCTCTTTTACGCCCACTCAAAAAGCTTCGGTTATTAACCCGTGTTGGTGAAGAGTTTTTAGGAAGCTTTTGTAGCTCATCCCATTTCCCTTCTGCCTTCAAACGCTCACGCTTCTCGCGGTATTTTTTTGCGAGAAGTTGACGCTTTTTATTTCGTTCTATTACTGATTTCTTTGCCATAGTATATGCTTTGGCGATGATGCAAAAAAGGCCGACTGAGGCCCTGCAAGCGTTAGCTAGAGTAACAATTTACAGGGTGAAAGTCAATCCCGAGAAAGAGTGTAGATATCAATTTTAACTACGTTTTAAATACACCCCGACTCTATCGCAAAACCAACAAAAGATTGGGTCTCTAAGCGTCTTCTGCTGGCTTCTGGAATGGAATCCCTAGATACGCCAGGTACTCACGCGCTTCCTCTTTATTCTTTGCTGTAGTGACAATGGTAATACCGAGTCCGAAAACATTTTCTAGCTCCTCGTCAGAAGTTTCTGGAAAGGCGGTGTGCTCAGTAACCCCAATTGAGATATTACCCATCTCATCAATGTTGTCAGGATTAATACCGCGAAAGTCCTTTGTTCGTGGCAGTGTTAAGTGAATTAACTTATCAACAAAGCTACGCATCTCCTTGCCACGAAGCGTTACTTTATAGCCAATAACATCCCCCTCCCGAGTACTAAAGCTCGCTACAGACTGCTTGGCCCTGCTTTGAATCGGTCGCTGACCAGTTATTTTCCCAAGACGATCATAGATCAGCTCTACTTTGTCGGGGTTTGAAATGGAGCCAACCCCACAAGAGATGACCACCTTTTCTAGTTGTGGAACCTCTAGCTTGTTTTCGTAGCCAAGCTTATCAGCAAGAGCCTCGAAAGCATTTGTTTGTTTTTCTTTCAGTGTTAAAGCCATAATATCAGTATAAATTAAGAGACCTTCTTAACATTAGACACGTGGAGAGGCATCGCCTTTTCAATGATACCACCGCCGTCAGAGGTAAGCTTCGTGTGCTTCTTGCGTAGATTGATACCACTTACCACCACCTTGTCCTCTCTTGGCAGCACCCGCTCAACATCACCAGTCTTACCCCGGTCGTTGCCTGCAATAATCTTTACTTTGTCGCCTTTCTTGATGTTCATAATATTTATACAACCTCGTTAGCAAGCGAAACAATCTGCCCGTATCCAGCCGCGGTTAGCTCACGCGGTACTGGACCAAACACGCGGTTTCCGCGTGGAGCTCCATTCTCTTTATTTATCAAGACAACAGCATTGTCATCAAAGCGAATGTAAGAACCGTCCGCTCGACGCAACGCCTTGCGCTGCCGCACCACTATCCCGTGGACAACATCCTTCTTCTTCACCTCCTTGCGCGGTTCGGCTGACTGTACAGATAAAACAACCATGTCGCCAATCTCGGCTGTGCGCTTACGGCTAGACCCCATAACCTTAAAGACACGGCCGATCTTTCCACCGGCGTTATCACAAATTTTTACTAATGTCTGTGGCTGAATCATATATCTTTAATTATTTTTGATTTCCTTGATACGAAAACGCTTACGCTTTGAGACTGGACGCATTTCTTCGATAATGACCTTATCTCCTGTCTGTGCTTGTTCTTCTGGATCGTGAACAAGCTGCTTGCCTTCTTTCTTAATATACTTCAAATACTTCGGATGCTTTTCAAAACGACTAACGGACACAACGGCAGTCTTATCCATGTTAGTAGATACAACTACGCCATGTAGTTTTTTCGGATTTGATTGTTTTGTGTTTGTGTCAGCCATAATTTAAAATTAACTTAATTGACGCCAGCGAAGCTCAGTAAGAATGCGGGCTATGTCTTTTTTATTGCGACGCTTAGTGCGTAGATCCTCACCACTGGCACCAGTAAGAGAGAAGCGAAGTTCGCGCAGCTCCTCTCTCTTCTCTACCAGAAGCTTTTCGAGCTCTTTGTCTGATTTATCGGAAAATATGTTCATAGTAAATTTAAGCGCCGAATTGCTCACGCGAAACAAACTTAGTCGACACAGGCAGCTTGGTAGTGGCCTTGCGGAAGGCTTCCCGAGCAGTGTCTTCGTCGACACCATCAATTTCAAACAGCATCCGACCCGGAAGTACCTCGACTTCATACCCCTGAAGATCTCCCTTTCCCGATCCCATCGGCGTCTCGGCTGCCTTTTGGGTATATGGTCGATCCGGGAAGATTCTTACCCACATCTTACTGGATTTACCAGCGTAACGCTTGCCAGCGCGACGGGCTGCCTCAATCTGATTTGAGGTAATGCGAGCGTAGTCAAGCGTCTTGATTCCATAGGAACCAAAAGCAAGCTTGGTGCCACGAGACGCAACGCCGATCTTGTCTGGATGTCGGCGCATTCTTTGCCACTTACGATGCTTTACTTTCTTGGGGAATAGCATAATTACAGTTGTTTCTTACCATCAGCAAAAATCTCACCACGATAGATCCAGACCTTCACTCCGATTGCCCCGTAAGGCAGTCGTGCCATCTCGCGAGCGAAGTCAACATCTGCACGAAAGGTTTGTAGTGGGATTGGCCCCTTCTTCAGCTCCTCTTGACGGGACATCTCTGCTCCGCCCAAGCGGCCAGCCAAGGCAATACGTACACCCTTAACATTGCGGTTCGCCATCACCTTGTCTACCGTCTGCTTAAGCGTGCGACGATATGGAAAGCGACGCTCTAAACCACTCCGCACCATCTGCGCCACGATAGCTGCGTCAGACTCCGGTGAACGGACTTCCTGTACATCGATGGTAATGCTATGCGGCTCTTCCAGGCCTTGCTTGCGGATAAGCTTTTCGATCCCCGCTTTGAGGGCAGTAGCATTCTCACCATTACGACCAATCACCAAGCCTGGTCGGCTAGTGCGGATAATCACATTCAGCTTTCCTTCACCACGCTCCATCTCAATAGAGCTGACGTGGTAAGTGCGAGTTTCCTCTTCAAGAAACTTGCGGATAATTGTATCCGCCTTGAAGTACTCGCGATACTGGTCCTTTTGAGAAAACCAATGCGACTTCCAGCCGCGAAGGATACCGATGCGATGTGCGTAAGGATGTACGGTGTGTGTCATAAATGTCTAATGTCTAATTTCCAATGTCCAAAAAAAATTTAGACATTAGATATTAGGCCTTAAGATTTTGAATTGTCTCCGTTTCTTTCAGTAAGAGAAACAGAGATATGAGATGTGCGTTTATTGATGCGCGTGGCGCGTCCACGAGCGCGTGGTCGATAGCGACGCAATGTTGGCCCTTGATCAACTGTGATGCTAGCGATCGTCAGGTCATCACGTCGCTTGCCCTCATTCTCCTCGGCATTAGCTACGGCTGATTCGATCAACTTAGCAATTGGACTGGAAGCACGCTTGGTCAGGAAACGTAGCTTGCGCAAGGCATCATTAACTGATTTGCCTTTAACGGCGTCAGTAACAAGACGTACTTTGCGGGGAGACTGACGAAATTGTGAAAGTTTTGCCTTCATACTAATAACTTATTAAGCTTTCTTTGTCTGCTGCTTAGCAGCAGATGCCTGCGTGCGTGCCGCGTCCTGCTGGGCTGCCTCGAGCTTCTTCTGCATTCGACCACCATGCTTGTAGAAGGTTCGAGTTGGTGAAAACTCACCCAGACGGTGACCAACCATATCCTCAGTCACCGTTACCTTGATATGTTCACGTCCATTATGCACACCAAAGGTAAAGCCAACCATGTCTGGTGAGATCTGACTATTCCGAGCCCACGTCTTAATAACCCCAGCTTTTTGCGGAGTTATGTCGGCAATCTTCTTCTGAAGATTGATGTCAACGTATGGTCCTTTTTTTAGTGATCTTGTCATGGATGAATTTGTTTGCAGTTTGTGTGATAACGTTCTCCCTTTAAGCAAGACTGTTTAGCTTCCACTTCGCCTGACAAACACATGTGTTTGTCAGGCATAAGTTCGTGTGATCGTACTTTTAAACTTACTAAGTAAATTTAAAAGTTTCGAACACTCACTTAAAAGCCTGCCGCTAGGCAGGCCTAGCCCCAAAGCTATGAGACTTACTGCTCACGCATGGTAGCAAAATCGGACAAATTGTCAATCATATCAGGGGGTTAAAGCCGTAAATCTTTCAGTATTTCTAAGCAAGTAGAAAAACTTCTCTAGCAGCAGTAAAACCGAGTGTACGTCACTTGCTTAAGGCGACTTTTTGGGCTACTATTGAATCAGACTAAAGTTAGCTCGCACGGGGTGAGCTAATTTTTCTCTTTTACAACAGACGAAAAAACCAAAACAAACAGACGAGGCACAAATGGATGCAGTAAGCTCAGAACAAATAACCAGTACTACCCTCCCTATAAATGAAGTAGATGGAGCGGTAAAACGAAGACCAGAGGTAGGAACAACAGTGCACGAACTAGAGATCGAAAAAAGGCAGTTAATTCCTAACGGAAGAAGAAACTGCCACTGCCTACAAAGCGGAATGAAGCGGGGAAACATCGTTCTTCTTGTAAGGACGAAAGAAGTAAGGACGGAAGAAGAACAGGAGTGGATAATCTTCTTCCCTGCAGGAAATAAAAACCTGCTCCCTCCTTTAACCTACCTTACTTTTCACGGAATAGGTGAGAAGGATGACGGAAACGAGGTGGCGGTGAGGGCTGAAGCCATTGAAGCCAGAGGATACTCAAGCCTCAAAGAACTCTTGTTAGGTATTAAAGAACCGAGACAAACGGTGGAAGAAATACTTGATGAAGAAACTGGCAAGGTGGCTGCTTTTTATATCAGCTAAACCGTCTCAACACACAAAACCCGGCTCTCACTATGAGACTCGGGTTTTAACATACCCTTTTCATACTAAAAAAACGCCATTTAGGCGTTTTTTGATCTTGAAGCGAGCACTCTGTTTTATTCGGGCTTCACCCCAGGAGTACTTCCTCGCTACACTCACAGCGCGTAAGCCGAGCGGATAGAACCCAGCACCTTTCGCGAATGGTGCTGGGTGTCCTTAGAGCGAGTATCTCCTTTTTGCGAGACCTCGCGGAATGAAATGAGCGGAGAGCTTGACTCGTGTCTCGCAAAAAGTGGGATGCGAGCTACTTTTTCTTCTTGCTCTTACGTCGTGAAACAATCAGCTTGTCGGAGTACTTCTTGCGACTACGAGTCTTCTGCCCCTTTCCGGCCGGTCGACCGGTGTAGGTCTTCTCCCGCTTAGTACCACGGGTGTGATGCGCCTCTCCACCACCGTACGGGTGATCAACTGGGTTCATAGCCTGTCCACGCACAACCGGACGCCGACCAAGCCAGCGCATACGACCTGCTTTACCAAGCACTCTTTGGCGATGCTGTGGGTTTGAAACTGCACCGACCGAAGCAAAACACTCGCGCGATACCTTACGAATCTCGCTGGATGGCATCTTTAGGGTGATATATTTCTTCCCCTTCGCTGATACTTCAGCAGAACTACCGGCTGAGCGAGCAATTCTGCCACCCCCTTCCGGCTTCAGTTCAATATTGAAAACACTGGTACCAACCGGAATATTTTTTAGCGGCAGACGATTTCCAACAGCCACCTCTGCCTCTTCGCCAATCTCCACACTGTCACCAACTCCAAGCTCCTGAGCAGCCAGCATATAGCGGCGCTCTCCATCAGCAAATAACAGTAGGGCAATGTACCCAGAACGATTTGGGTCGTACTCGATAGACTCCACCTTGGCCGGAACACCTGCCTTATCACGTAGACGAAAATCAACATCACGAAGACGACGTTTATGACCACCACCACGATGCCGGGTGGTAATCTTCCCGGTATTTCCACGGCCACCGGTGCGCTTACGAACACCCATCAGCGACTTCTGTGGCTTTGACCGAGTTACCACTGACCTATGGTCAGAGAGTCGGGCATGTCTTCGTCCTGGAGTTGTTGGTTTGAGATCTTTCATAAAATTACATTAGTTCGATTGAATCACCTTCCTTGAGGTAAACATAGGCCTTCTTCAGACCGCCCTTCGTTCCGGGCTTGCCCCGACGAGACTGAACGCTCTTCTTTGGCAAAGTCACGGTGCGCACTTTGCGTACTGTTACTCCGTAAATATCCTTTACCGCCTGCTTGATCTGTAACTTATTGGCCTTCTCGGCAACAACAAAGGTGTACACACCGTCGTCGGTAAGATAGGTTGCCTTCTCGGTGATGTGCGGCTCAATCAGGACATGGTGAAGGCTGTTGTCTACCCGCTGTGCCGGCTTCCCACTTCTAGTAAGGACAGGGGCCGGTGTCACAGCCTTTTCCTCAGTTGCCTTTTTGGCTACTGGCGCAGTCGTCTCATTATCCTTCTTCTTTTTGGATGAAAATAATGCCATGATTAATTGGTTTTTGTTAGACGACCTTCCAGGGAGTCAAACACAGCCTCTGGATTAGCAATAATAACAAACTTATAGGTCAAGAGATCGAGAGCACTCACATCCCTAGCAGTGCAAACGGCAACGTTGCCAAAGTTCCGGAAACTAAGCTCTGTATTTTCATCGCGTTCCGGAATGACAATAAGAGCAGCCTTGTTGCGGCGATCCTCTAGCTCAGAAAAACCCTTCACACTTGCAAGCTGAGTAAGAACTGCCCGCGCCTGATGTGCTGATGGCTTCTCGAAAGAGAGACCTTCAACCAAGAGAACTTGATTGTCACCGCGTTTAGCAGAAAGAGCTGAGGCAACTGCCTGACGCTTCTCTGACTTACTTACCTTCTGCTTAAAGTTACGCTCATTGCTAGGACCAAAGGTGACACCACCACCGCGCCAGATTGGTGAACGTACAGAACCATGGCGGGCGCG
>JBBDUH010000049.1:0-5343 GCA_040904005.1 Minisyncoccota bacterium | reverse complement strand
CTTCGTATATATCGAATATTGTTGTTAATTTTGTCATCACTCTATTTTTAAAATTGAAATAATTTTTATTCACCCCCGGTATTGGAGTACCGGGGGTTTTGCATTTAGTTAAAAGAGATTGGGATTTGATCTAAATCTTTTGTTACCCTTTTTACGATCCTGTCCCTAATGGTTTTGTAGTCCTTACCAAGTTGTCTGACTATATTAGAATGATTGTCTTTTTCATCATGCGTTTTCATCAGATGAAGTACATCTTTCCTTAAGGCTAAAAAATCATCCTCGATCACACGAAGCCTATATATCTCTTCAAAAGAAACTTTCAGCATGATTAGCAGGTGGAGCACCAACCCTTTTTTGTAATCCTCCCAAACTTCCCGATTCATGTTTTCTGTAGCGGTAAGTCCATATAGCCAATCTTGAAAAGCCTGAGGAGGAAGACAATACATTTCTCTTAGTTTTCCGTCTTGTGCAACGACTTTAACCATCCCCCCAGTTGAACCAAGGTAGGGGTCTGCTTTGATCTTGTCTTGTTGCCATTTGCGGTCTATTCCCATGTTTTCGCATACTGGCTTGATTGCTATCATTTCACCAAGGGGGGAAATCCCGGCCAATACAAGGGTTTTTGAATATTCATACTCCTGCAAAATTCCGTACTGGGGGGATGTGTTTTTTTCTTTGTCCATTTTTTTTACTGTGTTTACTGGTTTTACTTACGTTACTACAAAAGAAGTATATTTTTATTTAAAAACAAACTAGTAAGTAAAAATAATTTTTACTTTATTTGTAGTAATTAAAACAAACGACTATGACTGCTATTACACTTAAGAAATTACCAGACGAACTTCATCGAAAAATAAAGAGGCTCCAATTGGACTACGAGGATGAGGGAATTAAAAAGTCACTGGAAGAAATATATATTGAGCTTATCCAAACAGGGCTTGATGCCACAGAAAAAGAAAAACCGTCTGAATAAGGCGGTTTTTTTACTTCATATCACCAATCAACTTTTTCACTTCCTTCAGCTGTCTCCTTTTCACCCGAATCCTCCGTTCCCTATCCGCCTGCAGGTGGGGCTTTTTGTTTTTGCGCAGCTCATCCTCGATGCGCCATATATTGTGCTCCAGGCGTTCCTCCATTTTTACCAGATCTATGGGGCCCAGCTTCCGGAGCTTGGCCAGTTCCTTCATTTCCCGGAATACGGGATGCTTGCCCAGGACAGAGCCATGCTCCCGATAGTGGACGAATTCGGCGATGATGGCCCGGTTTTCCTTGTAGTTTTCCATCAGCAGCTTTACGGTCGCCCACTGTTCTTCCAGGGAGGTACAGTCAAAGAGCTGCTCATGCGCCCGCACGTAGTTCCAGTAAGCGGTGATCTTATCTGCAGCCAATACCTTCAGCTCCGGAGGGCAGGCAGGATCGGAGAGGAAGGGCCAGTTTTCCCGGAAGCTTCCTTTAGCCTCCCGGATCCGGCGCACCTCTGCCAGGCTAATCCCTGACCTGGTGGCCAGCTCCCGGATCAGGATGGGGTAGGCCACCTGGTGATTGTACCGGGCCAGGCGGACAAAGGGATGATCCTCCCCGCTATCCATGGCAAAAAGCCGGAGCCCCTCATCCAGAGGAGCACCGGCCTTTAGCCAGGTGTATACCTTTACTTTATTCATATGTAAATTAATTTGCGTGTAATGCTAATTTGATTGCGTTTTATGCAAATAAATTTACTTCTCAAACCTTCCTTTGTCCGGAAATAGCTCCTTAAGCTTTGGCTCCAGGGCTTTCCATCCAGAGTCATTATTATTGATCCACTTCCGGGTATCCAGCACCTTATTAAGTAGCCGCATATCGGGATTGGGCCGGTATACCGATGCGATGATGGAACCCCGCCCGTCATTCTGGGTAATGATGGGCCGGTGGTCACTGAAAAACATGTTGGCATACAAAGTGTACACCAAGTGGCCTTCCTTGTCACATCCAAACTGTTCGATCACTTTGGCCAGGCCTCCCTTGTCTACCATCACTGGCGTATGGGTGGCATAGTCGTAAGGTGCGGTGATGCCCTGCTTTTTAAGTGCTTCCAGGGTTCGTTTGGTATTCTCCTGGAATACACCATTGGCCCTGCCCCGGTTGGCCAGGAGTCCGTGACTTTTCAAAGTGATGATATCGGCCAGCTCCACCGGGCAGAGGGTATAGATATCGTCATTGGTCCATACGAATACATTTGGTACCAGATCAGAAGCGATGGCGGCCATCATCTTATGGGCCACGTCCACCTGGGGGTTTTTGCTTTGGGGCTTGTGGGGGATATTTTCCAGGTCCTTGCCTGCCCAGGCGGGCTTATCCCCTACGATTACGATCCGAATACCGGGCATGCTCTTTTCCCAGGCCCGTACGGCATAGCGCAGTTCATCACCTTTGGCTTTGTCTGCCAGGTAGGGGATCACGATACAGATAGGATCTGACTTGGCTTGTTCCTTCTCTTTTTCTGCTGGCTTGTCAGCGGAAACCTTTTTTTCTTCAGCTGGGGCCGGACTTTCATCATCCTTTGGTTTTGCACCTACATTTTCCGCAGTTTCGGCAGCTTCCTTTTTGCTCCCGGACTTTTTTTTGGTACCCGGTGAAGTTTCGTTTTTCGGGAGGTTTGTCCCGGATTCCTGGTTTTCTTTTTCGGTTTTCATGATATGGGGATTCAAATGAAATAAAAAGCCCTCCGTCCGGAGATCCGGGCCGGAGGGCAATTGAACATGGATTCAAAATAATCAGACGCCGCCACCGGCAGATCCGCTGCCGATCACGGGTGGATCATAAACAGGGGGATCATCGTTCCTGTAGTGAATCATCTTATTGAAGGATCGCTGGCCGCTGACGAAAGTCAGTGTGCTCATGATCCCCTCCTGGTTGTCCTGTGCTTCCACACTCATGAAGAGCGGGTTACAGGGCGTTCCCTGTAGGCGGGTTCCTTTGGCATCACCACATTCTTTGGTGATGATGAGGAAGCCCTCGTTCAGGTGCTCTTGCAGCCAGGCGGCGAAGTGTTCATCATCGCCTGGGCGCTGCCCTTCAACGTTGCTCAGCCATCCAGCCATTTCCTCGCTGGCTTCCCCCTCGGAGGAGTCAAATCGATTGATGGATTTGGGATTCATATATACCGCCATGGCTTTCTTTCCCTCTTTGAGGGTGATGGGAGTGGTAGACACTACCCCATCTTTGACAGGCATGGACTCCACATCCTCGGAGAGAATGAAGATCACATTCGGTTCCTTAGGCTTGGGAGCTCCCGCCCCCAGCCTGATTTTTGGTATTGATACTTTTACGTATGCCATAATTTACCTCCTTATTTAAACGCCTCCTCCGGCGCTACCGCTTCCAAAATCAGTCACTGACTTGCTGGTGTCAGTGCCCTTAAACTGCTGGTACTCGGTATGAGCACCGTAGACGCTGGTGATCAGCGCATGCGGATCGTAGTCCGCAGGACAGAAGGCAAACACGGCCTCGCCGTAGTCAAAACCTGCTCCCATCCAGTACTCACCGAAGATCCTGGCTTCATAGTCCTGCTTTTGCACATCATTAATCACCGCAGGGGCGGCATTGATGTGGCGTAACTTCACCATATTGGCCTTTGGCGTGGCAAAGAGAATAGGAGATCCATACATGCCGTCCATCTCTGTGAGGACGTGCCTGCTGTAATCGATCTTGTTGCTGCCAAACTCATGGCTCTCTGTACCTGATCCTGTACCCCACTTGTTTTTGTACGCTTCCCTGTACCTCATACGCAGCTCATAGGAGCAGCCCACATTCATGGCCATGCTTCGGAATACCGGAGCCATCCATTTGAAGAAGTCTCTGAAAAAGTCCAATACTTCCTGATCGGTAGCGGTCTTGTAATCAAAACCATCCCCATCAAAAAACCGGATATTATCAGGATTGCCTCCGGTACGGTTGGTGGCGATGATAGTCTCCAGACCGTCCATGGATTTCTCCGGAGCCTGTCCGGCATCACCGGCAGTCACGCCAGCCCAGTCCAGCTCCTCAAACTTTCCTTTCCAGATCATCCTCAGCTCGATGTCCTGCATCAGCTGTGGGTACATCAGGTTTTGCCAGATGTAGTAAAAGATCGGCATCTGATCGATGGCCAGATTCTCCCGGTACATGTTGAAGATATAGCTGGTCAATACTTCCGATGGGATAATGGGGAAGTTGATCTTGTGCCTTCTGTTCTGGATCTTCAGCGGTTTGAACTGGCTCTTGCCACTTGGCGTCCACTTGTTCACAAACTGCTGAGATACCGAAGTGATTAAGGCCTGGATAGCCCTTCTTTCGGTTACCGCCTGTACTTCGGTGAAATAACCTGCACTGGTGAATCCCTGGAAAATGGTATCCAGCATGGCGAAGTTATTCGGCCCCTGGCTCAGGTAGGTACCAAACTCCTGCATCAGGTCTGCCACATCGATGGTAGCACCCTCAGCCAGGTAGCCGTTTTTCATAAATGAGGCCAGCTGCCTGTAATGCGGCTTGCTCATGTCCACCTTCATGATTGTTTTTACACCCTCTTTTCGGGGTATTCCTACAGCTTCGGGCTTTGGCTCAGGCTCGGGTGAGGAACTCAGCTGGACGATACTCGCCTGCAGAGTTTCCTTATCCTTGGTAGCCTGGTCCAGTTTTGCCTGCAGCTGTGCTAGGTGCTCCTGGTTCTGCGAGGCATTGTGGGAAGTAATGGCATCGATCAGCGGTTGCGGATCGGCGCTAGCCTCCTTCATGGCCTCCTTGAACTTGTCAACGAACGGTTGACCGAGCACATCGGCTATCTTTTTGCTCTCCTCTTCGGTGAGCGCAAGATGGCCGGACTCGTCCTTGGAGAACTCCTTGAGTCCGAGAAGGCCGAGTACAATGGCTTGCATTTTTTTGAACATCGGATAAAAGTTTATATAAATTGTTTTGCGTGAGACTTTGCCAAGGCGATTTCCACCGCCGTTGTATTCGTTCCGATCCTGTCTATCAGACCATTTGCCAGGGCATCCCCGGCAAAGAAGGTCCTGCCGTTCAGGATGCCTTTTGCTGCTGTATTGATCTTTCCTGCCCGGTTCTTTTTTACCGCCTGCTGAAAGGCGCGTGCCAGGGGATCCAGTTCTTCTTCCCGGATCAGGTCATACTTACCCTCCAGGGCCAGTTCGAATGCCAGGTTCTTCTGGTCAGATTCACTGGAATAAACCGTGTGCAGCTTGATCCCTTCCTTTTCGTAATACCCGCTTACATCCCTGAACTGCATCATCACCCCGATACTCCCCACCTCTGCGGAGATGTCATTATCCGCTACCAGGTAATCACAGGCCGATGCCGTCCAGTAGCCGG
>JBBDUH010000048.1:0-5459 GCA_040904005.1 Minisyncoccota bacterium | reverse complement strand
GGGTCACCAGAAGTGATAGACGAGCATGATGCTAGCAATCGATACGGCTCATCTAGCTCAACGTACACCTTTTTCCCCTGTACGCAGCGGTTCGAAGTCGTCTCTTTGAGCACTTCCCGCTTCTGTTGCCATGTACCTTTTCTAAACGTCAGCAAGGCGGTATTTGAGAGTTCGAAGTAACTCCTCAGCTCCTCCCCTACGAGGGTCACGTCGGACTCTGCTGCATTGATCTCATCCCGTAGCTTCAATCGACTCATCAAGTATGCTTCCTTTTTCCGCAGGTAGATTGGCTCTTCTATCGAGCCAGAAAGGAAGCCGTCGACGAGTCGGTCAAGCAAGCGATCATACTGGTCAAGCTTCAACCTGAGATTCGAGATATACTTCTCACGGTCCCGGTGCTCCGTTGACTCCCAGTTCTCTAAGGCCTCACCCAACTGTTTCTGCAGTTTGGCATCCCAGGACAGCGAATTGAATCGGCTCCCAACGACATGATAGATCCACTCCTCCCTCACTGAGCTGGTGCAGTGTCTCGAGTGACAACGGTAGTAGACGTAGCTTTTTTGGTGCTCGCCTGTCATTGCATATCCACAATTTGCACATACGAAGAGTCGCCGGAAGAGGAAATTGTGAGATGACGATCTGCAATTCGACCTACCTTCCAGAACCGCTTGCACACGCCCAAAAAGCTCGGCATTGATGATAGGCTCGTGGACGCCTTCAAACGTCTCTCCAGATTTCTGAATGCGGATCACTCCCGCATAGAATGGATTCCGAAGGATGGTCCAGAGACCGTTCACCGAAATTCTTCCCCCCCGCCTATTGGTCAGCCCCATACGTTCTGCCTTCTCAACGAGCTCTTCGATACTGAACGATCCCGTCGAGTACAACTCGATTAATCGTCGAACGAACTGCGCTCGCTCTGGGTCAGGAATCTTCGGTTCTCCTCCACCACAATCGAGATACCCAACTGGTGCCTGCATCGGATACAGCCCTTGCTTGAGTCTGCCATAGAACCCCTTTTTCGTCTCCTCACGTAGATTGCGAATATAGTCGGCAGCGACTACGGCCTGTATGTCGGCCGACAGCCTCCCTCCTCTTGAAGAGAGATCCAAACTCTCATTGGCGAAATGGACATCCAGACCTTGATCGATCAGCTCGCCCATGTCCGCCCAGTCTTTTAAGTTGCGAGCCCCTCGGTCAATCTTATGTATGATGACGCCGGCTACGTTGCCCCTCTTCAAAAGCGACAGCATTTCACCAAAAACTCGGCGACCGCGCTTGGCCGCCGTAACCCTCTCTTCGAACCACCTAGAAATCTCGAGACCGTTCTTCTGAGCATAACGTTGAATCGCCTCCCTCTGCTCATCGAGAGAAACGCCATTCTCACCCTGTTTGGTGGTCGATACTCGGATGTATGCTAAATACTGATTGGTTTTCATATTTCATCGGGTTACTCAGCATCTAATCTCTAACATTTTCCGGATCATCGGTCAATGCGCTCCGATCGGATGTACGTCGGTAGCCATGCGTTTGTCTGTATACGTCGACTACAATTGCCAAATAGCGGCGGAGGCTTTCATCCATGTGCTGAAGCTCGGCTTCAGTGTGATTCGGATAGAGTTCTCTAAGGCGAGTGAACTGAAGTTCTTTACGATGACGACTCATAGTGCTCATCCTATTCCAATGACATAGGTGGAGCCTAGTCATGGATAGATGCGGATCGCGGCAACATTCCCCGTCTTCGCTCAGGCGGCAAGGACGCTATCCTAGGCATTAATGGCCGCTAACGAGAAACAGAATCAAAATGAAAAAACTCCCTCATCGAAAGGGACGTCGATTAGTGTCGTCTCCGATATCCGGCCCGACGGCACAATCCTCGAGACCGTGTACGATAAGGGCAGCTGTACAACTCGCCTCTGTGTTTATCAGAACGATCACGCAAAATTTCAGCATTCGTATTCAGCTGAGGGAGTACGGTACGTGCCGTATGCGCCGACCAACAACCTCATCCGCCACAACGTCCTCCTCCTCCCTTCCAAACTCGAAGAGTATGAAAGCGAGCAGGCCCTCATCAACGAGATCCGCGCATTCGTTCATCGCTACGTGGATTTGACACCCGACTTCGAAGCCATCGCCAGCTACTATGTCCTTATGAGCTGGGTGTACGATTGCTTCAATGAGTTGCCGTATCTGCGTTTCCGCGGTGACTACGGTAGTGGAAAGACGCGTGCGCTGCTTGTAATTGGGTCGATTTGCTTCAAGCCCCTCTTTGCCGGCGGTGCCTCAACGGTCTCCCCGATCTTCCGCATGCTCGATAGCATCCGAGGTACGCTGGTAATCGACGAGGGCGATTTCCGCTTCAGTGACGAGAAGGCAGAAATCGTAAAGATCCTCAACAACGGAAATGCGCGTGGTTTTCCCGTACTCCGATCTGAAGTCTCAAAGAACGGCGAGTATACGCCGCACGCTTTCATCGTCTTCGGGCCGAAACTTGTCGCAACGCGACGTCAGTTTCAAGACCGGGCTCTTGAGAGTCGATGTATCACGGAAGAGATGGGAAATCGACCACTGCGCGACGACATCCCCCTTACTCTACCGGACACATTCCATTCGGAAACTCTGACATTGCGCAACAAGCTGCTTCAATTCCGCCTCAGGAATCGGCTTCGCATCACCGGCAGTGGTCAGATCGATGATGTGAGTCTCGATCCCCGACTCAGACAGGTCTTCGCTCCCTTAGTCTGTCTAATCCAGGACAAGAATCTCCGCGCCTGTGTGCTTGAGATCGTACGCTCATACCACAATAAGGCGGTTGTCGAGCGGGGTATGAGTGCTGAAGTTCGAGTGCTCGAGACGATTTTGCGATTGCAGAAGCAAGAAGGTCGTCGGCTTGGCATCGATGAGATCAGATCCTCCTTTATTGAGCAATACGGATCCGACTATCGCCACTCGGTCTCACATAGGTGGATAGGAACCGTCGTGCGCAATCAACTGCACCTCCGCACGCAGAAGAGCAACGGTACATTTGTAATACCGCAATCCGAAGAGTCGACCATCGCCTTTCTGGCTCGCAAGCACGGTCTCGTCGACCGTTCTGATTCTCAACGTGGAGATGAGACGAGTCGAGCGTCCTAGATTTCGACATCCAGTGTCGAATAGGCAGATACTCTGTTCTGCTCGCTCTGCTCACCAAGTCCCCGAAGTCCCCAAAGTCCACTGACGATCAACCTCTCGCTACCAGAGATTGCCTCATCACGAGACCTCGTCTACCGCTGGTCCTCCCTCACATCTCGTCTAAAGTGTTCATAGTCCGCATCCATTGCCTAGAATGTTCTTGACGAGTTCGTAAATGATGATTATATTCATCATTCCTTATCCGGGATTTGAACGTGCTCAGCAAGAGAAACAAATGCATGCGTGTCTGTCCGCTCGACGAGAAGGACAAACGGCTCTACCTGCAGCGAGTGAGCGATCTTGGCGAGCGTCTCTATCGAGACGTTGTAATTTCCTCTCTCAACGCCCCCGACATAGGAGCGATCGAGATCGGCCTTCTCGGCAAGCTTCTCTTGGGTAAGGCCAATCTGCTTTCGATAGAAGCGGATGTTTCGGCCGATGACATCTGACACGTTCTCCATACTTCCAAATTGCTGGAGATGCGCACTGTAAGTCCACGGGATATATCCACCATTTTATTTCAGTGAAGAGCAGGCCGAAGATCGACTTCGCCTTCTTCCGATTCCATACTAAACCATCAGATGCCTCATGAGACGAATTTTCAGGTACCTCTTTCCAACGCTACTCCTTGCCGCCGTCACACTCACAAGCGCCCAGGCGCAGGATGGCGTGATACGATTCAATTCGGGCTCCAACTTGCCTTCCTCCCCTGATGGATTCAGCGACTACTGGCACTCCGGGGTTGCCCTCGGAGCCGGCGGCGTCGCAACTATCACACAGAATTTCGGCGTCGTCGCCGGCCTTGACTACAATCGCTTCGGCCTAAGCGGTGAGAAATTTGTTGAGGACTTCGGCCTGGATGCGTTCGGCGTGTCCGTAAGTGGCGGGTCGGTGAATGTGCTCAACATGTCCGGGGGGCTTAAGGCAACTCTCTCTCCAAGTAATTCGGTGTCACCGTACGTCATCAGTGACATCGGAGCCTTCCTCATGATCGTGTCAGATATCAAGGTCGAGGACGGGCGCCGACAGAGCGTGGAGGAAATCGATGAGTCACAGACTCGATTCGGTGCAAGCTTGGGTGCCGGCCTCGATCTGAAAATGACTCCAAGCCACGGTGTGTTCGTCGAGGCTCGATACAGCCGCATCTTCAGAAGTGGTGATGATCTCTCCTTCTTCCCGCTACGTGTAGGCATCTTCGTAAGCCGGTAGAGAGCCTTCACAATCACATTCTACGTGCTTCGATCTCCATTTCTGAGACCTACCCCTATGCCCATGAATGCAGCACTCCGCAGCCTATCTACCGTCGTCCTAATGTGCCTCGTCTTCGGATGCGGCACGATAATGCAGGGGACGACGCAGGAAGTTGGAGTCACAAGCAATCCGAGTGACGCAACGGTCGCTGTAAACGGCGAAAGCCGCGGTACAACCCCCCTCGTTCTCGATCTGAAGCGGAAGGGCACGTATCTCGTAACACTTGAACTCGACGGTTACGAACCATACGAGACGACACTCACGCGAAGTACGAGTGGCTGGGTGTGGGGCAACATTCTCTTTGGTGGACTCGCTGGGCTCGCTGTCGACGCCGTCACTGGCGGCATGTATAAGCTCACGCCCGAGCAAATCGTTGCCGAGTTCCGCAGGACTGAAAGTGCTGCGACCATTTTGCATGACGATGGCGGCATCTACATTGCCGTCGTCATGCAACCGCGAGCGGACTGGGAGAAGATCGGAGTACTGAGATCTAGCGAATCCGAAATGTAGCCGTTCTCGGCACATACCGCCCTATTTGAGCATCGAGCCATCCACGCTACCCTTAGGACGAGGGCTATTAGCACCTTCACACTTCGTCCAATGGCATCGAAGCTCCACAATTATTTGCGGACACACAGGAAGCGGTCTGGACTCACGCAGCGAGAAGTCGCTGTCCTTCTCGGGTGCGAGTACGGTACAAAAATCTCACGGTACGAGCGTCACACTCGTATACCATCTGTTGAGACGCTCATCGCGCTCGAAGTTGTATTCCAGGTCCCGACAAGCGAGCTCTTCGCCGGATACTACGCGACGGTCGAGGAAAACGTACGACACCGGGTTCGACGCATGAAACGAGAGCTAAAGAGGCGACCTGAGACGCCTGTTAGAAAGCAGAAGCTCGATTCCCTCGAGAAGATCCTCTCGGCGACGAAGCGATAAAGTTATTCGTCGATAATCATTTCCGCGTATGAGCACATCCTCACGTATCGTGTCCCTAGATCCCACAAGCCACGGCTTCGGCTTCGTGGTCTTTG
>JBBDUH010000047.1:0-5478 GCA_040904005.1 Minisyncoccota bacterium | reverse complement strand
GTAATTCTCTATGCTGACAAGATGACCGGCTCCATGCAGCGGGCAATCGGTGAAACCGACCGGCGGCGTAAAATTCAGCTTGCTTACAATAAGGAGCACAACATCACACCGAAGACAATCAAAAAGAAAATCAGTTCTATCACCGATACTCTGCTGACAGAGCATGACAAGGCCGTGGATACAATGATCAGTATTGATAAGCAGGAGTTTGACAAGGATCCAGAGAAATTTATTAAGGAAAAGCGAGCGGAGATGAACACGGTGGTGAAGGAGCTTGATTTTGAAACAGCTGCCATCTTACGTGATGAAATTATTGCTCTGGAAAGACTTAAGGGTGAAGTTGGAAAAGATGGTAAATAGAAAAGTGTTTTCAGATTATACGGTACAATAAATGTAGAGTAAGTGTAATTTTATATTTCGTGAAGACGAAGAACGAACAGTCACAAAAGTTAGCACGTCTCGAACAGGATTTGCGTGATCTTGAGAATTATATGGAGGAGTTCACACACTTTCTGCCTCTTGCGGTAGCTATTGTTAATCTAGAGGGGGTTATTATCGACACAAATGATGCCTTTGCTAGTTTTACTGGCTATGAAAATCCTGCTGCCAGTGGATCTGTACTACATGATTTCTTTCCTGAAATTGGCACTCTAAAGGATCTTCTGGCGTCTCTGGATGGAATTCCGGGAGGCATTCGCCGCAGCAATCTTAACCTTAAGACCAAGGGTGGTACTGAAAAGAAGGTACGGATAACACTGGCAAAGCGCCAGGACACATCAGGGCGTCATACTGGTTACTTTGTTAGCATTGGTGATATCGGTGAATCAGATGCGCCACCAGCACCGCAGGCGAAGTCTTCCAAGAAGCAGTCTGATAATTTAAATAATCAAGATGGCCGCTCTGAAGATCTAACCACTGAGCATCGCAGGCATACTACTATTATTGATGGAATTCGCGATGGAATCATCGTTGTCACCAGCGAAGGAATTGTCGACTTACTTAGCAAAACAGCCGCAGAGATGCTCTCGCTTAAGCAGGAAAGTGTTATTGGTAAATCAGTCAATGAGCTGGAACGTTCTGGACTCGAGCCGTTGGTTGCAAAAATAGAGGGAAGGAATGAGGAAACAGAGCGCATGGAGTTGGCTGAGGACACCTTTGAGATCAGTGTTCGTAATGCGGAAACGGATGGTGAAAATTACCGTATTGTGACGATTCACGATATTTCTCGTGATCAGTTTCTAGAGGACATGAAGCTTACCTTTGTGTCAGTGGCAGCACATCAGATTCGGACTCCACTATCATCAATTCGCTGGTCGCTGGAGCTCTTGGTTAGCCAGCTGAAAGATGAGGAGCAGCGTGAGGTTGCACGACGCGGTTATCGTAGTACACAGAATATTCTTGAGATTGTGAACGGAATTCTGAATCTTGATAAGATCCAGTCGGGGCAAGACAGCTACGACTTCGACTCTATTGATATTATTGAAATTATTAATAGTTATGTACAGGAGGTGCAGGATCATAATCAGATACTTGATCAGCCAGAAATATACTTCCAGCAACCCATCGATCCATTACCAAAGGTGCGGGGTGATCAGGATAAGCTAAGAATCGTCTTTCGTAATCTGATCGATAACGCGGTCAAGTACACCGACAGCGATGGAGAGATAAAGATCGATACTTCGGTACATATTACCGGCGATTACTCTGGTGATTCAGTGCGTATTTCAATTTCTGATACCGGTATCGGAATTCCACCAACAGACCAAGAAAAAATATTCTCTAAGTTTTATCGTGCGGACAATGCTCGTCTCACCGAGACAGATGGTAGTGGAATTGGTTTGTATATAACGAAGCGGATTGTAGCAGCTCATGATGGTACAATATGGTTTGAATCAACCGAAGGTGAGGGAACTACCTTTTATATTGAATTACCAATCGCACAAAATCAGGACTAATTAAGAATTATGGAGAATACATACACAATACTACTTGTTGAGGATGATAATTTTCTTATTGAAATCTTGGTAAAGAAGTTTAAAGAATCTGGCTACAAGGTAGTTCACGCTGGTAATGGCAATGATGCGCTCCGTAAAGTTCATGATGAAGAACCAGATTTGATCATGCTTGATATTATCCTCCCGGGCATGAATGGATTTGAAGTAATACAGAAATTAAAGGATGACGAGACAACCAAGAATATTCCCGTAGCTTTCTTATCTAATCTGGGTCAAAAGGAAGACATCGAAAAAGGAAAGAAGTTAGGAGCGGTAGACTTCATTGTTAAAGCCAACCACTCTCTCGATGAGATTGTGAAGCGGGCTGAGGAAATCATCTCTAATCAGTAAACGCTATCTTTTGGTTTGAAATCAAGCTCTTAAGCGCGTAGTATGCTCTGCGTAGACAACTATTTTATATGGAAGACTCAATTTCTATAATTATGCCTTAAAACTTGCTCTGCTCGCACGGAACAAGAAGTTTTGTATATAGAGAATACAGTAAATATATCTTACGATGAAAAACGTTATTCGTCTGTAAAAATACGGTGTATTTTTAAGACATAAGTTCGTGTGATCGTACTTTTAATTTAGAAAATTAAAAGTTGCGAACACTCACTTAAAATCACTGGTGCTCATTAGCTACAATGTAGGCAACCGCAAATATCATGAAAGATAAAATAAAGATTACTGGTGCCCGGACACATAATTTAAAAAACATCAACGTTGAAATACCTCGCGACAAGATGGTTGCCATAACTGGTGTATCTGGCAGCGGAAAGTCTTCCCTGGCCTTTGACACTATTTTTGCCGAAGGTCAGCGGCGTTATGTTGAGTCACTCTCAAGCTATGCACGCCAGTTTCTCGACCGGATGCAGCGGCCGGATGTCGATGAAATTACCGGCCTGAGTCCGGCCATCTCTATTGATCAGTCTTCACGCTCCTCCAATCCTCGCTCGACGGTGGCGACCATTACCGAGATCTATGACTACCTGCGTATTCTTTATGCTCGCGTAGGGACTCCGCACTGCCTTGATTGTGGTCGACCAATTGAGAAACTATCTCCGGAGGAGATTCAGCGCCTTATTCATAAACAGGTGGCAACCTTCCTTAAGGAGAATAAAAATACTAAGGATCTGGCGGTTTATATTTACGCACCAGTTGTTCGTGGCCGCAAGGGAGAGTATTACCAACTTCTGTACAACCTGCTCGAGCGTGGTTACAGCCAGGTGCTGGTTGATGGTGAGACGAAGCGATTACGCGAACAGATTGTCCTTAAGAAGAACAGCACGCATGACATTGATGTGCTGGTTGACGCTATTTCACTCAAGGAGTTTACAAAAGCTAATAAAGTCGAGTCGAATGGAGATGAAGGTAAATCCCACAAGGACGGTGATGTGGTCGATCGCTTGGCTGAGGCAGTCGAACGCTCGTTGAATGAAGCTGAAGGCTTGGTACGTGTCTGGATTGGCCCCGGTACCACGTCGTCTAAAGACGCCGGCTACGGGGCAGGTGAATCAGGAAGAAATACCATTGGAGACTTGATGTCGTCGCAGTTTACCTGCCCGTACGATGGTTACTCATTTCCTGAGGTGGAGCCGCGACTCTTCTCCTTCAACTCACCGTACGGAGCCTGCCCTACCTGCAATGGGCTAGGAACGACTCAGTTTCGCGGCAGTAAGCACTGCTCGGACTGTGAAGGTGCTCGTCTGCGCGAAGAGGCACTTAATGTGTTTCTGGGAACTGATGATGAGAAGCTTAATATCGCTCAGTTTGTAGCCAAGACTGCAGAGAATGCCCTGGAGTGGTTCTCAGATTTCTCAGTAGAGGGAAGTAAGCAGGAGATTATTGATGTTGTGCATCGAGAGATCACTGATCGCCTAGAGTTTATGATCAACGTCGGGGTTGAGTATCTAACTCTTGATCGCCGGGCCAATACGCTTTCCGGTGGCGAGGCACAGCGCATACGCCTGGCTAGCCAGCTGGGAAGTAAGTTAGTTGGTTCGCTTTATGTTCTAGATGAGCCGACAATTGGCCTGCATTCGCGTGATACCGACAGATTGATTAGCACACTGCATAATCTCCGCGATCTCGGCAACACAGTGCTGGTGGTAGAACACGACCGCATGACCATTGAGGCCTCTGATCATCTACTCGATCTTGGCCCGTGGGCTGGGGTGCATGGTGGAGAGGTGCAGGTTAATGGCCCGGTTAAGGAGCTTCTTAAGAGCAAGCAGGCGGCCAAGGATTCACTAACAGTTCGCTACCTGCAGGGTGAGGAGGAGACACCGTACCCAGACAAGCGCCGCGCAGAGAACAAGGGATATCTACGTATCAAGGGTGGTAAGCGGCATAATATTGATAAGCTGAATGCTGAGATTCCACTCGGCCGTCTCATTGCTGTCTCCGGTGTTTCTGGTAGTGGGAAGTCCTCCTTTGTTCATGACATTGTTTATAAAAATCTTCAGCGTATTTATCAGGATCGCACGGCCGCCCAGAATCCCGCCAACTGCAGTAAATTTACTGGTAGTGAGTACTTAGCGCGAGCAGTGATGATTGATCAGTCTCCGATTGGTCGGACTAGCCGCTCCAACCCCGCCACCTACACCAGCGCCTTTGATTACATTCGTGACCTGTTTGCCGAGACGAAGCAGGCTAAAGTGCGTGGCTTTACCAAGAGCCGCTTCTCCTTCAACACACCCGGCGGTCGCTGCGAGGCCTGCAAAGGGAAGGGAGAACAGAAGATCGAGATGCACTTTCTGCCGACTGTGCATGTGCCTTGTGAAGTCTGCAGCGGCCGCCGCTTTACTGAGGATACACTTGATATTAAGTACAAAGCCAAGAATATTTTTGAGGTACTTTCGATGACGGTTGAGGAGGCGGCTGAGTTTTTTGAGGACATTCCACCAATCGCTGATCGGCTGGAGACGCTGGTGCGCGTCGGGCTTTCATATTTAGATCTAGGACAGCCTTCAACAACACTGTCGGGCGGAGAGGCACAACGAATCAAGATTGCTTCCGAGCTGTATCGTCGCCACGACAAGAAGTCGATCTATATTCTCGATGAGCCGACTGTTGGACTGCACTACGATGATGTGCGCCAGCTAACGAAAATTCTCCAGGAGCTGGTGAATATGGGCAACACAGTGCTCGTGATTGAGCACAATTTAGATATTATTAAAAATGCTGACTACGTGATTGATATGGGGCCAGGTGGTGGCGAGCACGGTGGCCAGATAGTTGCCAAGGGTACGCCGGAGCAGTTGGTTAAGGACAAGGATTCTGTGACTGGGAAGTATTTGAAGGACGTATTGTAAGTTCGTTGTCAGCAATCTGCTATCCGCGATCAAGCTCTCCGCGCAGTCCCGCGCACGCGCGGTACTGCGCGAGGTACGCAGATTCCCGCCAACTCACAACACGATGGGGTGTTAAAGGAAAAAGCCGGCAAATATGATTTGCCAGCTTTTTAAGAATTAAAATTTAG
>JBBDUH010000046.1:3554-5655 GCA_040904005.1 Minisyncoccota bacterium | reverse complement strand
GCTTTTTGCAGGTAAGCAAAGGAGATGTACTCATTGCGAATTATCATTGATCCGCCCAGCACCACCGTGTCCGGCGACCAGAAGACAATGACATTATTCAAGGCGGCCACCAGCTGATTTTCAAAGGTTGCCCATAAGCCTTCATCCTGGATATCGGTAGCTGACTTACCGGTCCGCTGCTCGATATTGCGCCCGGAAATGTAGTATTCTAGATGACCGCGGATACTTCCCTCCTTACTCGCCTCCGTGGCAGCCAGGTAATCACTGACATCAATTACCTGGTGACCCGGCTCAAAACCATATGTAGATCGGTCAATCCTGCCATCAACGATTCGGGTGCCACCGACACCTGTGCCGACTGTCAGGTAAGCAGTGATTCCCTTCTTGCTGCCCGCGCCTTCATGAGCCTCACCAAGACCACCAAGGTCGGTATCATTAACCATGTAAACAGTTTCCAGCTCTGCAAAGTCCTCTAAGTATGGCGCCAGGGGCTCACCCACCCAGGTGGGAAGATTTGGTGAACTAAAAAGTTTTTTATTTTCAGCATCGACAACGCCAGCAATTCCAACCACAACCGCCTTGATCGGCCAGCGCACGTGCCGATCCAAGCAGTTGGTAATCTTACGCATTCCGGCCTTCGGAGTATCAGGCGTTGGAAACTTATCGAGTACATCCATCGGTCCGTCAAAGCGAGGAAAGCTGGCTACGCGTGTAGTGGTCCCACCAATGTCAATCGTTATAAACATAAAAAAATCTTTATACCTAATTACTAATGTTCAGCAAATCTTTAAGCTGATCTTTGTAAGCCTCGACCTGTGGCTGATTGAAGGGGTTTACCTCCAGAAGCTCTGCTAAGTACAGTACGATCAACTCTTCCAGGAGTAGGAGCTGACCAACTCGCTCCGGGCTAAAGGCATCAACCGTGATAGACACGAAAGGACGCCCAGCATCCCTGAAGGCTGCTTTTACTGCAGCAGAAGATGCCTGCCTAATATCCGCCAAGCTTTTACCAGCAAGACCCTCTAAATCACTTGGTAACAATGAATCCGAGGAAACCACTGCATTAAGATCACCGCGGGCAGACCGCTCTTCTACAAAGATGGTAAAGAAGTTTTTAGCACCAGCCAACTGTAGCTGTAGATCTGCATGTAGATCCTCTGGAGCAATTGTTGTCACCGGATACAGGCCAGAGAAGACCGGCTCTCCCCGCCGATTAGTACGCCTGCCTAAGCTTTCGGAGAAAAGCTGTTCGAGCCAGCTGCCAAAACCACGAGCCTCTGATGAGAAAAAGGTGTGGTTAATGATGCGTATATTTTCTTCGGTGTGGGCAAATAGTATCGCGGCCAGAGCTGCGGCTGGGTCAGCCGCAGCTCGGCCAGACAAGCAAGCCTCCAGCATTGTTTTTGCCCCATTCTGCAGTGCACTTACATCAATGCCGACTAACTGCAGAGGGATGAGTCCAGCAGCAGAAAAAACACTAAATCGACCCGGGACCTGCTCAGGGACAACAACAGAAAGACCGCCGGCCTCCATAGTGACTTTTGTCAGCTGAGTACCGCTTTGACTAACAACAACTGTACGAGACATAACATCGCTGTCCGGAAAAATTTCCTCAAGCCGTGTTAGCAGAATGTTGGCGTTACTGTTGGTTTCTATTGTCTGTCCAGATTTACTAACGATACAAATCGCTACCTGCTTTAAGTTATCTATTTTTTCGGAAAGATCAGTGACTACCTTACTGATGTGATCAGATGAAATAGTATCAACAAGATGAAGTTGAGCCGAACTGGTATCGGCAAGCAGATCATAGACAGCCCGTAGACCACGCACCGAGCCACCCATACCAACCACAACTACATTAGTAAGATTACTTACCTTTAACTTATCAGCAATTATCTTAATGTTACTTAGTAAAGACTCATCCAGCGGTAAGTGCAGTAAAGATTCTGGTGTGTTGTATGTTGATTCCTTACGTACCGCCTTCAACTCATCACGATACTCCGAAAGACTTGAGATGTGTGTTCGCAGCACATCATCACTTACGCCACTAGTATCTGTGTGTTGTATTTCCATTCCGGCCATAATAAAAGAACTTCCTTAC
>JBBDUH010000046.1:0-3454 GCA_040904005.1 Minisyncoccota bacterium | reverse complement strand
TCCTCTAAAATCTCTTGCAGCTCCTCTAAACGCTCACGATCAGCCTCCAATTCAGCTGACTCATCATCTTCATCAAGATCAGGGTTTACATACCCATCCTCCTCAAGCTGCCGTCGCAGCATACGATACTCATCAAGCAATTCTTGGCATCGATCAGTTATATCAGCCATGATAATAATGAAAATTAGTTGCTCAAATTCTCTTGATTACCACCGTTGGTAATCACTGATTTTTAGCATACCTTATTTTTCCTCTAGATCAATATCATCTGCAAGCTCTTCACTCTTTTCCGCGATGACATCAGCTGCTGCCACGCGTAGATCCTCTCCTTTTTCCTCTGCCTGTTTCTTGATCTCACTCCATTCACTTTTAAGGCGGTGGCGCAGCTCCTCTACCTGTAACTCCTTCTCAGCCTTTTGCTCAGCAAATTTAGCAATGGCAGCATCAACAATTTCCTCATACTTTTCTTTTGAAACCACCTCTAAATCCTCTAAGCTCTCTAGTACCTCTCCCCGCGTTTTCAAAACCCAACCACGCAGTTTCCAACGATGCTTGTCTCCTTCTGGACCGAAGAAATAAACAGCCCCGGCTGCTAAGGCAGCAGAAACTCCAGCGATTAATCCAGTGTGTGATTTCTTTTTATTTTCGTTACTCATTTTTTTGTATACAAATTAGCTATTTTTAATCATCTTTACTACGATCCGAACGCAGTACCCGCTTGATAAAACGTGCCGTTGTCACCACTCCGAGCAGTCCGCTCAGACGCTTTGCTTTATGACTTACATCCCGACGAAAATCGTCAATGTCATCAATCACCTCTGCCGCCTCCTCACGAACAATGTCCATAATGATCTTAACATCACGAATAAACTTAATCGCATAGACCAGAAAAACGGTCAGCAGTACTCCGGAAACAATCACTACCAACGTAGTTACGAAGAAAAATATATCCATTTGTGCCACTGATTCCATATCTATTTTAAGTATTACCCTTTCGTGTAAACCTCGAACTCTTCCAGGTTCTCATCCTCCCCTACTTCTCGCAGGTTTAGCTCAACGTCCTGGCCGTTGAAGGTAGCAGAAATCATCGCTTGCTCACTGGCGCTGAATGTCACCTTAAACCTCCGCTGAGTAATAACCTGGGCACACATTTGTTCTGAATCCTCGACACGAGTTGAAAAGTTAATAGATACCTGCTCCGGAAAGGATTCAGCTACAGTTACATCCGTATCAAGAACATGACACGGAGTTGGTACACTCACCTCTCCTGCTACAATATGAAGATTTTCAGAAGTATTGTACTGATGTGCGGCATCAATAAGATCAGGCACAAACGCATCACTTGACGTAGAACTACCGCTGACATCACTACTAGACCCATTTCTGTCGCCAGTAGATAAAAGAACTCCACCAACTACAACAATGGCAACAATGATTCCAATTGTAATTAATAATTGCTTAGACATGATAATTTTTTATTATAAAGACGGTCTTTACGGTCGACGAATTCCATCTCCGAAGCGCTGATTTTGCGCTCTACTCTGAGCTGGCTGTGATTTTTTTACCTCTCTTTTTTCAGACTGCGTCCGACGCACCGTCTCCGATATAATCGACTGACCACGCGGAATGAAATTCCCGCGCATCACCTCTGAGAAGCTTAGTGACTCATCACCGCCGCCAGTTCCTGTTCCGCCGCCGGAAGAAATAAGCGCTGGCATAAACATCCTGCGAGTAAACCAGCCCGCGGCAAGAAGTAAAGCAAGTACGTAGAAGCTAATAGTTAGAGCCGAGTCTGCATCCAGCCCTGTATCTGGAATCTCATTCAAACCAACATTTGCGGTTTGATTTGCTGAACTCTGTGCTACTCCACTATCAGCTGCCACTACTGTGAGATTAACTGTTTCAGTTGTGTCACCACACTCATTACTCACAGTAAAATTAAGTGCATAATCACCAGCAACTGTTGGAGTTCCTGTTATTTGCTCGCCATTGAAGTAAAGCCCGGCCGGAATAGATGAGGAGAGCTGAGGAAGTCCATAAGGTGTGTCATTGGTTGCCACCAAGTAGTAAGAAAAAGATTCTCCGGTAAGCGCGTACACCTGCTTATCGGAAGTGATTTCAAAATTTGGTAATTCACAGTCATTTTCGGCAGATTGAGCCGCGGCCATAGGTGTAAAAATAAGCCCAGAAAAGACTAATAATACTGCTAAGACAAGGGATGGAATGTAGTGTGTAACTTGCATAAAAAACAGGCTATTCATTAATTAACTATAGTATACCACAGTTCCCTTACAGCTAGTCAGCGACCGTAAGCTCCGCCTCAACCACAACACGATTCTCGCGCGCGCCGAAGGTTGTGCAGGTTGAAAGAGTTAGTTTCCCCGCACCGGCAATAAAGGAAACCAGAGCTTCATCCTTATCAACTACCTTCACACTAGTCACTCTGTATGTTTGCAGTTCACCGTCAGCAAAAACAGAAACCTCATCTCCAGCAACAAGCTTATCCAAACCATTAAAGGATTTGTAGGCCTGGTTCTGCACTACAGGCAATCGACTGGAGTGACCGAATAAAAACATCCGTCGGCTACCGCCAATCCCGCCAGAGCCGGGATAATGTACGACGCCTTCATTTAGGGCTGCATCAAGCGTAGAGATGCTCGCCTCCTCCGGGCTAGAAATCGGCATATCAACACCAATCTTGTCGATCATAATCCGATTTGGAATCTCACCAACCAGCTGTTCTCTTTCTTCAGCTGACAGCTCAGCCCGAGGCAGAATTGGTTCAGCCGGACGCTGGTAAGAAATACGATGAAGGTTGGAAACCCTCTCAATCACCCGCTGATTAAACTCACTTACCTCACTTGGAACTAAACCAATGTATGAAAGCAGAACATGTACTACTAAAAACACCGCTACGACAAGTAAGGTAACAATGGCAGGACCGAGTTCTGTATTATTTTTACTTAGCATTTACAGATCAGTATACAAAACACTCCTTACTCCGTACACCCCAGACTAGCGATCTAGCTGGCGATAAAGCCGGCCAGTCAAGAGCAGGATAATGAGACCAATGATCAGTAGGCTACCCGGATGGGCATCAAAGTAACCAATTCGCTCCATTACATCATCGAAGCCTTGCCATGTTGCTACCAGACCCAGAAGACCTAGTGTTGAGAAAAAGAATGGATGCTTCTGAAAGGCACTACGCCGGTGACGGGCAAAAGCTTCGTGCACCGACTCCGGAAGATTATGAAAAAAATCCCCAACCTGATGCAGATTACTCTCGTCAATATCCTCCAGTTTTTTGTCTTCGTCTGCCATTTTTTTATCTATTTTAAAATTAATCTACTAATTCACCGGCGTCGGCCCGTGTGTTCATCTGCAGTCTCCGTAGAAACTCTTCGCGCGCGGCCGAAATATTCTCTTCCTCTCCTTGCCAAATATCAAGAACCGG
>JBBDUH010000045.1:0-1004 GCA_040904005.1 Minisyncoccota bacterium | reverse complement strand
AGGTATCGCATTTCGTTGTATGCATACTCTTTCAGCTTAATTGTCGGAGCTTTAGAATCGAGTTGGAACGGATTTTTATTTTCCGCCATCTTTGAGGGATCGAATCTGAATAACGGCCAATATCCGGCATCAACTGCCAATTTCTGCTGGCTTAGCCCATTTTTCATATTGTATCCATGAGCTATACAGTGGCTATAGGCAATAATGATAGAAGGACCCGGATAACGTTCCGCTTCAATAACTGCTTTCATGGTTTGCATATCGTTGGCACCCATTGCAATACGGGCTACATATGCTTTACCTCCCTGCACCGACATAAGGCCGAGATCTTTTTTACCCACTCGTTTACCGGCAGCTGCAAACTTTGCCACAGCTCCCAGTGGAGTTGCTTTTGAGCACTGACCGCCGGTATTGGAATACACTTCGGTATCCATCACAAGGACATTAACATCACGGCCACTTGCCAGTACGTGATCGAGTCCGCCGTAGCCAATATCATAGGCCCAGCCATCTCCGCCAAAGATCCAAACACTCTTACGCACCAGATAATCGGCCAGACTTAACAGCATTCTGGAATTCGGATTATCCGATTCTTTGAGCATTTCTTTTAGTTTGGCAACACGCTCTCTTTGTTCATAAATGCCGGGTTCCGTGGATTGATCTGCTTTAAGTAATTCATCAACCAGGTTTTTATCCAAAGCACCATTCATACTCATTAACAATTCACGAGCCTGTTCGGTGTGTTTATCAATGGTTACCCTGAATCCCAATCCGAATTCAGCGTTATCTTCGAACAGTGAATTCGACCATGCAGGACCTAACCCTTCGCTGTTTTTACTGTATGGAGTGGAAGGTAGGTTCCCACCATAAATACTTGAGCAACCGGTAGCATTAGCAATGACCATGCGGTCGCCATAGAGCTGAGTTACAAGTTTGATGTATGGTGTTTCGCCACAACCTGCACATGCACCTGAAAATTCAAACAGAGGCTGCAGGAATTGTGA
>JBBDUH010000044.1:0-1037 GCA_040904005.1 Minisyncoccota bacterium | reverse complement strand
CTGTTTCTGTTCTTTGCTGCCTGCCAAATGGAAGACGAGGCGGCTGATCCGAATGTCATTGAAGTGATGGCAACACACAATCCTGAAACAGGAGAACATCTTTTCGATCTGAGCAGTGCTGAGACCGGCTACGGATGGACCACTTTCCGATTCGTTAATGCGTCCCCGGACGTTCACTTCGCGGTACTGGCCAAACTGCCTGATGATGAAGGCCAGTATGACAGTCCTGTTACGTTTCAGGAATGGCTTACAAACGTAACCAATCCCTTTCAGGAAGGTATGAACAATATCATCGATCCTGAAATAGAGGGTGATGCAGTTTTTGCACCGTTTGCCGATCTTCCCGACTGGTTCGAAGATGTTGAACATAGCGGCGGGCCCGGCTTCACGGCACCCGGCCGGACGGTAGAAACGACAGTATATCTGGAACCGGGCACCTATGTTATGGAATGCTATGTGAAGAACGAAAAAGAAGAATTCCATTCCTATCTTGGCATGATTGAGGAGATCACGGTAACAGACGAGCCTTCCAATGCACCGGAACCCGAAGCCGATTTCGAAATGACACTTTCATCAACAAACGGAATCGAGATCGACGACCGGATCACACCGGGTACGCATACCATTGCGGTTCATTTCGAAGATCAGAAAATCTATGAGCATATGATCGGCCACGACGTACACCTGGTACAACTTGAAGGCACGGAGGTCACTGAAGTGGCACGCTGGCTGAACTGGATGATTCCCGGTGAACTCGTTTCTCCATCCCCCGGAACATTCCTGGGAGGCACCCAAACGTCGGCGGCCGGCCGCACCGCGTATTTTACCGTTGATCTTGAACCGGGCCATTACGCCTGGATCTCAGAAGTGCCGGCCAATAATGAAATGTGGAAGACATTCGAAGTCTCCCAGGAAGACGGGGCAGGTTATTAATGACTGAAAATGCTGCAGGGAACCGGTCTTCCAAGTTCATCAATCAACCGTTTATTTTTACAAACAACGATCCATTACGCGGGTTGAATAGGGAACTCATTTCT
>JBBDUH010000043.1:0-1042 GCA_040904005.1 Minisyncoccota bacterium | reverse complement strand
CACGCTGGGGTCTTCTCCGTGCACGTCTGAGTCATCCGTGGTTTGAACGTTCTTTGTTTTTTAGCCGCGGATGGACGCGGATTAACGCGGATGGTCCCCATTGGGGCAAGGCCTTCACTGCGGCCTGCGGCAGTTTCCCCCGTCCGGTCGCGGGGCTACGGCCTGACGTGCCTCAGGCTTGAAGTATGGCGAAGCCTGATTGATCGGGGAGACAAAACACAAACTTCCAGATCATCCATTTCCTGGAATTCACTCTGGAACCAATCTCGGAGGCCGGCGCCGCCCATTAGCCTTGGCGTATGGTTCCTGTTTTGTCGTCGGTTGATGGTTCCCAGGATTGCGTCGTCTGAATCCCCTAGGAAAAACTCAATCGTCTCACCATCCTGCCCAAGTAGATCTCCGCTGGCGACCCCCACATTGAAGAATCCATACCGCATGTACGTCGGCTGCAATGTAACCAGGAACGTCGGAAGGGAAGCAGTCGGTTCTTCGTCGTCGACGCTTTCCTCCAAATCCGAGGATTCAGTTGCGATTTCCTGTATGCCACCGTTCCAGGGTGGACTAATTATTTTGATGAGGGAATCCTCCAGCCCTGCCGCCAGATTGAGATGAAATTGGCCGTAGTGCATAAGCCCGGAATCAGGGAGGACTAGAATTTCAACTGTCCGATCTTGAGCTAAAAGATCCAGTATTTTCAGATGGTTTTTAACATTCGTGGCCTGGGTAAGTCCCGGACGTTGATACCCGTAAAGCCGTTTGGCAAGCGTCTGAGTTGTCTTGCCAATGTACAGGATCTCTCCGTCGCAGATAAAAGCATACAGCACATTCTGTTGTTTTGAGTGCTGAAGTAATTCGAGTCTGAGTTGACCTTCTTCGATGACCCAGTGGCCCGCCGTTTCAAAGCCGATATCCAGCAAACGATTCATCTTTTCGTCGGCTCCATTTTGAAATGGCAAGCTATCGTCGTCTGTTGGTAGTTCAATAGGCTACCCATACCGCTCCCGAAATTCCGGCAACGGGTAATCCGCTAAAGGCAGATCAA
>JBBDUH010000042.1:0-1058 GCA_040904005.1 Minisyncoccota bacterium | reverse complement strand
ATGGCACGAACGGTATCGCCGGTAGAAATTACCGAGGAAGAACGAGTGGAACTGGAACGACGCGTCAAATCATCGACCACGTCAAAACGGGATAGCCTTCGAGCATCGATTATTTTGCTCAGATCCGAGGGGAAGCGGCAGGTCGATGTCGCAGCGGAACTCGATGTCAGCGTCGCCTGCGTCAACAAATGGTCCCAACGGTTTGAACGGGAGGGACTTGCGGGTTTGCAGGACAAACCCGGCAGGGGACGGCCTCCCAGTATTCCCGATTCAGTGGTAAACGATGTGATAACCCGTGCTACTCAGCCGCCGAAACCACGAAAACGGTGGAGTGTACGCACGATGGCCCGGGAAGTAGGAATTTCACCGGACAGTGTTCATCGAATATGGCAGGCAAACGATCTGAAGCCACACCGCACCAGGACCTTTAAGGTATCCACGGACAAGCAGTTTGAGCAGAAATTCTGGGATGTCATCGGATTGTATCTCAATCCTCCCGAGCGCGCCTTGGTACTCTGCTGTGACGAAAAGAGCCAATGCCAGGCGTTGGAGCGGTTGCAGCCGGGTCTCCCGCTTGGTGTCGGACACATTGCCACCGAAACCCACGACTACCGTCGTCATGGGACGGTCACGCTGTTTGCTGCTTTAAACTACCTGGATGGGAAACTGATAACGCGAACCGAGAAACGACATACCCATGTAGAATGGCTCCGGTTTCTTCGGCAGATAGACCGGGATACGCCCGATGGTGTTGATATCCATTTGATTCTCGATAACTACAGTACTCACAAACACCAGAAGGTGAAGCAGTGGCTTGAGAATCACCCCCGATTTCACCTTCACTTCACTCCTACAAGTAGCTCATGGCTCAACCTGGTAGAACGCTTCTTCGGCGAGTTGACCCAGGAAGTTATCCGTCATGGCAGTTTCACCGGAATCAAGGAGTTGATAGCAGATATCGAGGAATACATTATCGAGCGGAACTTGAACCCGAAGCCGTACGTGTGGCGGGCGACCGGTGAGAAGATCCTTCGGAAAATTGAATCAGCTCGCCAGGC
>JBBDUH010000041.1:0-35343 GCA_040904005.1 Minisyncoccota bacterium | reverse complement strand
AAGTAAAAAGAAAACAGTAGCGCTCGCTTTAAGGTCTCAGAGAAGTTTTGCATCCTGGTCAAAGAGAAAGCCGGTGCTTAGAAGTAAGCACCGGCTTTGTTAATGTTCTGTCTCAACCCTCTTTATATAGAAGGTAAAAACATATTACGAGACCCGGAATAAAGATATAAAACATAATGGCAATATCTTGCATTCCAGAGACTGTAAACAGTGTTTTGGATGATGCAGCAACGAAAACACTCCCAAGGTAGGCAATTATTAGAATTTCGTGGCCTATTGTCGGGTAGAACCGTCTATCAGGATATTTATACTTAAATGACCTGACTGTGGTCCAACCTATCGGGAAAAGCACAGCAATTGCAACAATACCCCCGACCAACCATTCTACCAAGGGACCATTAGCTGCAAAAAAGGAGACGAAATCAATAATTTCGGTCCTACTGCTAGGGTCTGCTGGGTAAATAAATTGCAGAACAGATCCAAGAACGAACAGGGTAATTGCTCCCATAATAGCAACAGCCCAGTCGCTAAAAAATGGATCGGATCTTGGTGTTAATAGTTGACTTCCTTTCGGAGAGTCGGAAGAAGTAACAAAAAGCATGTGTCTCCTGTTTTTGGTTTTGAGTTTTAATTAAGTTTTTAAACAGCGTTTAAAGTAAAGATACACTAGTAAAAATAAAAGTCAATAAAGAAAGCCGGTGCTTGGAAGTAAGCACCGGCTTTGTTTTGAAACAAATTAATTATTTATCCCGCTCCCAGATAATTGTGGGAGTGTGTTCGAACTTCTCTTCTTTGCGAAGATAGTATGTGGTCATAGCACCAATAACGGCCAAGTAAGTCAGAAAAGTAAATCCTGATATATCATTGCTCATCCACGCGAAAGGAAACATTATGGAGCTTACCATTAATGCCCCTGCAGCTAACCCGAGGAAAGGAGCTTTAACTGTCCCTCTCGTTTGAGAAAGAATACCACCGGAATACTCTAGTAGTAATAAAGTGCAAGCAAATACTACGACGGCTATCCATACTGACAGAACGGTGGCTAACTGTTCTGGTAAGTGACTGAACAATAAAAATGTTACAAGAATATTGGCGATAGTTACAAAGGACAGGGTAATTCCGTGGGCTTTTTTCATAACATCAGGGATTGAGTTGGGATTATTTTTTAAGAACTTCTCTGCAAACAATAATACAGCATTGTAATTATTTGTCAAATAAATGGCGAGATGTTCTTCTAAGAAGAATCAAAATTTTTGCAAACACTGCGAATATTAGGCATTTATTTGTCTATCGACACTTCGTCCAGGAATGATGTCATGTCGATGACATCATTCGGACATAAATTCGTGCAACGGTACTTTTACAAGCAAAGCTCGTAAAAGTTTTCCGGCACTTATTTACAAAAACCGCCGATATTGGCGGTGTTAGCTATACGTTATACGCTACACGATACAGATTTTCTACTGAACCACGTACGGGAGTAGAGCCATGAAGCGAGCACGCTTGATAGCTTTGGCTACCTCGCGCTGGTGACGGGCAGTCAGGCCGGTATCGCGACGATGCTGAATGCGACCGTGCTCGGTCAGAAAACGCTCAAGGGTAGTGGTGTCCTTGTAGTCAATATGATTTATTTGGTTCTCTTCGAAGTAATCAGACATTTTCTAGCTTGTTAGGTTATAAGTCGCGTCGAACGCGATAAACTTTTTAGTAATTAGATCTTATTAAAATTTTTAGATACGTACAAGTATCAGCTTAGCAGATTTCGCCTACTGGCTCAATAGGAATTAGGAAATAGGGTATAGGATTTAGATTTGGTTTTAAACTTTAGATCTGTGCGGAGTTCGCGAACGAAGACTTCTAGCGCCTGGATTTACGTAAAGTTCGCAGAATCTTTGAGTAACGCTATGAGCGGTATAGAGAGAATACCGCGATTAAGTTACGGAGAAGATTCTAAAGAAATTTGCCAAATACAGCGTTAGAAGGGGATGTCCTCTGGTGTGATGTCCTCATCATCCGGATAATCAATCTCCTGGTTAGAGTCATCATTCTTGTTGGCCTTGGTTTGGTTGTAAGACCCTCCACCACTTTCGCTACCACGCGGACCAAACTGAATACTGTCGGCCACAATCTCGGTGCGGTAATTGCGCTTACCATCGTCTCCCTCCCAGCTGCGAGTCTGAATACGGCCCTCAATCAGCGCCATAGAGCCCTTGGTAAGATACTGCGCTGTGGTCTCGGCCTGCCGACCAAAGACAACAATGTTGTGGAAGTTTGTATCCTCCTGGCGGTTGCCATCGCTATCGTTGTAGTAGCGGTTGGTGGCGACTGAAAAGTTGCAGACCGGAGTACCACTCGGCAGACTCTTGAGCTCTGGGTCACGCGTAAGATTTCCAATTATCATCGCTTTGTTTAGATACATATTGAGTTAGCTTGTTAGGTTATAGGTCGCGTCGAACGCGATAAACTTTCTAGCTTTTTATAATAAGTGAGAAAGCGTTGTTACTAAAGTCTTTAAGTACGACTCTATTGTCGCACAAAAAACTGCTAGACAATGAAGAGAATCATTACTCCTCTTTGGTGGTTTCCTGCTGGGCTGGCTTTACACCAATGTTCTCTTTATCAACAGTTACCAAGAGATGACGGATCACATCTTCGTTTTTTACAAAAATGGATTCAACAGCGTCAAGGTTCTCAGGGTCAAGCGAGAACTGCACCCAGCCAAACTGACCACTACTAAAGGAGTGTTTTTCTCCTTCATCCTTTACCTCAATTTCATAAGAAAGCTCACGCATTTCCGGAGATTCTGAAGCCTGGATATCACCACCGCTTGATGTAATCTTGCTGTGGAAATCTACTTCGGCGGCCATCACCTCGCCCTCGGGAATAGTTGGGGCGAGTAAATAACCAATCTCATAGAAATTTGTGCGTTCATTTGTGTCTGTGTTTGCCATGCGCGTAGCGTACCACTTTCGCTACTCGTTCGCAAGTAAAATCGACGATTTAGAGCGCAAATAAGCGCTGTGTGTTGGAAAGAAGGGTCTCAGCTAGTTTTGTGGAGGAAATGCCCTTTAAATCAGCAAGATAGGCCGTTATGTGCCTTACATAGGCCGGTTCGTTGCGCTGACCGCGGTGTGGCAGCGGCGCTGCGAAGGGTGCGTCAGTTTCGACCAGAAGACGGCCGATCGGGATACCAGCAAACACTCGGGCGATGGATTCACTGATGGTGACAACACCAGTAGCAGAGATATAAAAATCGAGATCAAGGAAGCGACGGGCGATATCTTCATCACCAACAAAGAAGTGGGCGGTGCCGCGGAGCTTATCGCCATGATCGCGGCTGTAGTACTCAAGAATATCCAACCCCTCCTTGTAGGCATCCATACTGCCTTCCTGTGGGCGCAGATGAAGGATGAGCGGTAGGTCCTCTATGAGAGCCAGCTCTATCTGGGCGGCAAACGCCTCGCGCTGAAGCCTCTGATTATCGGCATCGCGATTAGTGGCGCGAAAGTAATCAAGCCCACACTCACCGACCGCCACCACCCTTTGTGCAACACCGAGTGTTGCACAACTTTGCTTATCTTCTTTTATCATGTCCAGAAAGGGCTGGGTAGAGAAATCCTTTCTTACCTCGGTCGGGTGGCAGCCAACCGACGCCCAGATGTGCTTATTCTCCTTGGCCAACGCGATTGACTCTGCACTTGTAGCGACATCAATACCGATATTTATCGCTCCCACTCCCTCTTCGTGCATATCAGCAATTACCTCCGCTCGGTCGAAGTCGAAGGCGTCAAAGTTGAGATGTGCATGGGCATCGATGTAGTCTAAAGACATGTAACGTGTAGCATATAGTATGTAACGTAATGAGGAAAGAGATAAGAGATAAGATTTAAGAATCCCTCCTTCGCACAAGGCTACGGGAGGGCAAGGCAAGAAAATAGGTTGACTTTTAAGCTCAAATCAGTACTGTGTAGATAAATCATTTCTTTCACAACAACAATCGCAACGAAATCCTACGACAATGAAAAAACCAAAGAGAAACTCGTTCATAGTTATGCTTTTTACCTTAACGGCAATAACTTTAAACTGTTTTGCACTTCTAGTGATAAACGGACCACAACTAAAATCATTCTCTGATGCAATGATCGCAATCGGAATAGCCCTTGTATCAAGCGGGTTATTATTAGGAGTAGAAAAAATCAAGACAAATTTAAATCTTGCCGGATTTTTAGGTGTTGTAACAGTAATTATCCCAGTGTTAATTACTGGATACATAGAGAACACATTACTCTATCTCCCCATTTTGGTAATTCCTTACTTTATTCTCTGCTTTCTTGGATACCACTATACCGTCAGAGTAGACAAAGTAGAGAAAAAGAAAGGTTTTATTACAACAATTTCTTAAAAACTCTGGAATAGAATAACAACCCAAGAGCCGGCTCAAAACTGAGTCGGTTTTTTATATACAATCATCGCTATAATAACCGCCAGATTTTAGGTCGATTCGCGGCGCGACTGAAGCGCACAATGAGCCGCACGAACAGGTGCGGTGAATGCGCACTGTAGGAAGCAACAGAGAAGCGAGCAAAATCTGGCTGTTATTCTTTCCGCTCGAAGAGGGGTTCCGGCTTCTCCTTCGCCGCAATCACTCGCTTAATCTCCGCCGCTGTCTCGGGCATGAAGGGTGTGAGCATGGAAGCAATATCAAAAAGTCGGAGGACCAGGTAAGCCACCGCCTGCTTGGCCTCCTCTACCTGCGCCGGGTCATCTGACTTAATCAGCTTATACGGCTCATTCTCGGCGATGAAGACATCAAGGTGGGCAATCTCGGCCCAGATGTAGTCTAAGGCTCTATCAAAGCGGTAGGAGTTAATGAACTCGACCAGTGCTGCGCCATCCTTCTGCTCAAGCGCCACATCAGCCTCGTGATCGATGGCAACCTCAACATCATAGGAGACATACATATTCACAACTCGACTAACAAGATTACCGAGCCCGTTAGCAAGATTGGCATTGTAGGCTTCCTTGATTGACTCAAGCGTCATATCTGGATCCTCAAACGGATGTAGGTGTCGCAACAGATAGTAGCGCAGAACGTCCGCGCCGTACTCAGTGATTATCTCTTGCGGATCAATAACATTCCCAACCGACTTACTCATCTTGCGTCCATCACTCTTGATGTGACCATGAATGACAATCTGGTTTGATGGCGGTAGCCCAGCAGACAGAAGCATCGCCTGCCACATTGCTGCCTGTTGACGAATATTGTCCTTGCCACAGAACTGCAGCGGTGCACCCTCAGCCCAGAAGTGGGTAAAGTTCTCCTCGTCTTCTGGCCAGCCAAGGGTGGAAATATAGTTACTTAAAGCATCAAACCAGACGTACATCACCTGACTGTCATCGCCCGGCACCGGTACACCATGAGGCATCTTCTCGGCCACGCGTGAAATAGAGAAGTCCTCTAGCCCACCCTCAACAAAACGCTTGATCTCATTGAAACGACCATTAGGAACGACAAAATCTGGATTTTCTTCGTAGAGTTTAAGAAGTTCATCCTGATACTTGGAGAAGCGAAAAAAGTAGTTCTCCTCCTCAATCTCAAGTGGATCCTGGCCGGGATGATCCGGACACTCCCCTTCCTCATTAAGATCCTTTTCACTGACAAACAGCTCACAGCCGACACAGTAAAGGCCTCGGTACTTCTTTTTATAAATATCGCCGTTATCATCACAGCGCTGCCAAAAAGCCTGTGCTGCCTGCTTGTGAGCAGTATCAGTAGTGCGAACAAAGGCATCGTTGGAGATACTAAGATCAGCCAAAAGATCCTTGAAATTCTGACTGTACTTGTCGGCAAATTCCTGCACTGACAAACCTTCCTCCTCGGCCTGCTTTAGCACCTTCTGCCCGTGCTCATCGGTACCGGTATTAAAGAAGACCGTAAAGCCCTCAAGACGTTTGAAGCGTGCCACAGCATCGGCGCGCACAAACTCAAAGGCGTGGCCAAGATGCGGCTGGCCATTTATGTACGGCAGTGTCGTCGTGATGTATTTATACTCTTGAGTGCTGTTATCGGTATCGTCGGTCATAAGACTAGGAGGTTAGGGTTCTAGGGGTCTGGGACACTAGGTAGTAAACTAAACTGTTTCATCCAGTCTGTCCTGGCGCTCGTTGTGCTTAACACTATCAACATCATGAGCAAACTCCATCAAAGCTGCAGCTAGTGGTACCGCCAAAAGAATTCCGAGGAATCCCGCCAGGCTACCACCAATCACCACAGCTAGGATAACGATGATCGGTGGCACGCCAACTACCTTATTCACCACCACTGGACTGAGGAAATTATTCTCGATCTGCTGAACGATGATGAAGAGACCAGTCGCCATCAAGGCCAAGGATAGCCCGCCACTCAAGGCCGCAAATCCAACGATCGGGATGGCGGCAAGGATTGGACCAACAAACGGAATAATCTCAAACAGTCCGGCCAGGATTCCCAGGAGTAGCGCGTTCGGCACGCCGATAATTGTGAGCCCAATATAGACCAGCAGTCCGACCAGAAACATCACGATAAACTGGCCCTGCAGCCAGAGACCAATCTTTCTTTGCGAGCGGTGCCAGAGATCAGAAACATAATCTTCATGCGCACTTGGAGAAATGAGGCGAATGAACTGCTCAATGCCACCTTCGCGAATAGAGAGATAAAAGGCTAGAGTTAGGATCAAGAAGAAGCTAATAATCCCGCCGAAAATGGAACTGACAAAACTAATGACATCCTCGCCTCCCTGCAAGGCCACGTCGCGGAGATTATTAAGTATCTCAGAGACAGACAGTGTTCCCGACTCACTCAGGAAGGTGCTCTCGAGTTGAAGGGTGCGGATGTATTCCGGGGCTTGCGAAATAATGTTCGTTAAATCCTCAATGATTGGTGGGAGAAAGAAGTACACCCCAGCAAACACCGCCAAGGCACCAAACACATACATACCAATAACGGCGGGTATACGCGGAATATGATGACGCCCACAGAAGCGAATTGCTGGCTCGATAGCTGAAGCAATCACTACTCCCGCTAACACAACGAGAATTATGTCGAGAATCTCGTAGAGCAAGTACGCCAGTGCCAGAAAAAGAATAACGCGGATAATGGTGCCTGAGTTGATGCGAATAGTTGTTATATCCATAAACAAATCATACCATGAACTAACTTTTAAGTAATACCGTTACGGCTGAACCTTGCCAGTTTCCTGATCGCCAGCCCGCAGATCATCGCGCTGGGTGGTTGGTACCGGGATATTATCTACCTGAATCGTGGTTTCGCGTGATGTATCCATACCAGTTACGGAAATATCCTCCAGGAGCGGCAACTCGCTACCGACATGATTCTGAGTTGGTCGCAGAACAACCGGGATAAACAACTCTTTCGGGCTAGTGTTGTAGCCGGCTCCGGCTGGAATTGTGCCGATCTTCCACTGTACTCGCCCAGAAACTTCATTATAAGAAAATACATCACCACTCGGAGATGGAGATCCGTTAATCTCAACATAGGCCGGGAGAGCTGCTGAGAACTGAGCATTGGTAATCTCGTTGGTGGTGTTTGAAACTACCAAATGAAGCGTGTAGGTTGTCTCCTCATCCACTTCTGGGGGGACCGGGCCGGTGTTGGTAAACGGCCCGTCTTCATGAAGTGTGCTGGCCGCTAGACGCAGAACTGTTGGCAGACGAATCTCCTGCTGAAGACTGGCTGTTACCTGATCTGGCAACGTGCTGCTGTCGGGAGCACTAGCCTGCATACGCAGGGTTAGAACAATGATTGGGTTCTCAGCAATATCCGCCAGCAGCTGTGTCTTTCGCGTAGAAAACTTAAAACTAAACTCACCGCTGTCTCCTGGAGATATTGTTGTCAGCTCGCTATTAGTTTGTGAACTCCAGACTATTGACCTTGTTCCGGCATCATACAACCCATCTTCAGGACGAACACTGCTGTAATCAACACTTTCGCCAGCTATCTCCAAAATCACCTCACCGCCGCGCACCAGACTGTTAAGATTACTGAGCCAGCTTAACCGACCATTAATCTCGAGATTTCCACTGCCGCTTCTCTCGCTCATATTTAAGTCTAGGCCAAGATCGATAAACGGCGCTTTGAGTGAGACAACCTCATCCTGAGCGGCAAACAGAGTGCCGATGGCGGTTGTGTCTGCCACCTGCGCAGTGCCAACATTAAAGCGGAACGTCTGTTCTTTAGCATTGCTGCCTTCAATAAAGAAGCCTCGGATTTCGACCACACGCTCAGCGCCAGGAGAGATGTCGCCGAGGTTCCAAACAGACTGTCGGTACACCGGATCAGGAGAGACGCGCTCAGGAGAGAAGCCGAATGGATAGTGAACTTCTAGGAGAACATCATTCAGTGTCTGCGATGCATTGGAGCTAACCTTAACTTCAGTGGTAAATGACTGGCCTGGGGTGATTTCCTTAGGAATATCGACCGTGATTGATACTGGAGCTTCGGTTATCTCTATCTCATATTCATTGCCTGCAGAGAAGATGGCATTGGACTCAGCCACCTTGTACTCCAATCGTATCTCCAGAGTTCTCACCTGACCTTGCTCACCAAATAGACTAGCAGTGACTGTTTGCTGAGTTGTGCGCCCGGAAGTAATTGTCCCAATTGGTTTACGTAAACGTCTTAGCTCCTCGCCAGTATTGTCGGGATTACGCGTACCTTCTGGATAAATAATCACTAGCTCAGCCTCCTCAAGAGAGACTTTATTTTGATTAGTAATACTGACAGTGAAATCTACAGTAGCGCCAGCACTTACCGCATCTGGACCAGAGATTGTAATACTGACCTTGTCTGGGGAAATATCACCACCTCCAGTGCCGACATAAAAAATAGCAAATCCAAAAGCAAGTACGAAAAATATGCTTGAGTAGAGTAGCATCTTATCTAGAAAAGACATCCCGCCGCTGTCTTCAGGATCAGAAACCGGCGGGGAGTCGTCGTATGGTGGTTCGTCGTGCTCCCAATTATCTTCTACTGATGATCTATCAGTAGAAGATAGCTTGCCTTCTGCAAAATCTCCACCAGACTCTCCACGAGAGTCGAGGCGACGACGCATTCTTTCTATGTTGCTTTCAGAGGACTGACTCATCAACAGTATTATACCAGTTCTATAGCTGGATAGTTTTCAGTGATTCATTTATTTGCTGAACTGCCTTGCTTGCTAAAGGTATAAAGGCGGTAACTACTTCATCGGTGTAGTTGAAACCGCGAATAAAAGGCTCAAGCTCGGGTGCTTCTGGACTGGGAGCATAACCAAGCTGAACAAGTGAACGTAGTACCAGGAGACGCTCACTGGCCTTAATCTCTTGCTTGCTCTGGCTTGCCGCCACTGCCTCCAGGCCGGCGGAAACTATTTCATATAGCTCCTGGTCTACCTGTTGATCCGGAACTAGATAAGTCAGTAGTCGTAAAAACCGCTCAATCACAGCCTGCTTGGCGAGTGGAGTTGCTAAGAGAAAGTTCTGCTGTGCTGTTGCTCCGACCAGGCGCCAGCCACTCTTGCCACAGACAAGAGAGACATTACTCCGACTCCCAACCTGTAAGGCCGGAGCAAGTTTTGAGGCAACCTTGCGCACAGCCTGGGCGGTGGCGTATATTCGACCCAGATCACGTGTATACAAAAGATGACGAAAATTGGCCTCTCCATACGGCCAGCGGCTGACAACAAGCGCCGGAGTTTCGTAAACGCGGTAAGACATAATAAGTATTATAGTATTTTCACCGTAAATGAGAGATCGTGCTCAGTGACTTCAGCACCGTCGGTAACATCAGTAAAGGAAAGCTCGGCGACAGTGGCTGTTTCGGCGATCTCGTCGGTGTGAGCTTCCAGAAGCTTCTGACCAGCTGGGTCGGTCTCAACTGCCAGGGTAATAGACTCAGTCGGGTCAAGATCGGCCTCTTTGCGTAGACGTTGGACGGTGCGAATAAGCTCGCGCACCACTCCCTTCTCTTTGAGGTCAGCGGTGAGCTCGGTATCAAGCGCAGCCGGCGAGACAAGCGCGGTATCAAAAGCAATCTCCTTGACATTCACCTCGTCAGCGAGGATTTCCAACAGCTCATCCTTGCCCTTAAGACGGTCATCCCGCAGCGATAGCTTTGCTAGCGGCTGACGTACCTTGATGCCGGCCTGACTGCGCAGATCATGGGCATGCGAGACAGCTTCACGCAGCACGCGCATATCGGCCAGCAACGTATCAGAGTCCTTGTAAGCATCCGCCTTCGGCTTGTCCTCCGAAGCTTTAGCGAAGGAGGGCCAATCAGTTAGGTGGACGCTTTCCTCTTCTTGCTTAAGAGTTACATCCTGATACAACCTCTCAGCCAGAAATGGCATAAACGGTGCTAACACTTTAGATACCTGCTCCAATACATGTAAGATTATTTTAATGGCCTGATCACGATCAGCACCTTCTTTGCCACGGATACGATCACGAGAGCGACGGACATACCATGTGGAGAGATCATCGATGAAATCAACGATTGGCTTAGTGGCTTTGTCGATCTGATAACTCTCTAGCCCAGCAGTAACATTCTGGATTAGTTGGTTAAGACAAACCATGATCCAGCGATCTAAAACATTCTCTACCTCTATCTCTTGTTTTTGTGCAGCCTCACGCTCTTCTGTGGTGCTGTACATCGCAATAAATGAGTATGTGTTGCTAAGACGATGCATTACCTTCTTAACCACCTCATCTACATCACCAGTAGAGAGGCTGACATTCTCTCCACGTACTAATGGAGAATTTACCAAAAAGAAGCGTAGCGCATCAGCGCCCTGATTATCAAGAATGTCGGTTACGGGCGGGTAATTTTGCTTTGATTTACTCATCTTCTGCCCATCCTCTGCCATAACTAATCCATTCACAATCACATTCTCATATGGAGACTTACCAAATAGCCCGACGCCAAGCACTAGAGATGAGTAAAACCAGCCCCGTGTCTGATCGAGGCCTTCGGAGATAAAGTTAGCCGGGTAGCCCTTGCCTTCATCTGGTGAAAAATCATTATCAGCGAACGGATAGTGCTTAGACGCGTACGGCATAGAGCCAGACTCAAACCAGCAGTCGAAGACACTGTCGATGCGCTGCAGCTTTTTCCCGTTTGTTTCCCAGGTGATCTCATCAATATACGGACGATGAAGGTCGAGCTCGAAGTCTTCGTTATGAGGCAACAGAGAGAAAGAGAAAGGTTCTATGTGGCCCGGGTCCACCTTACTCTTTTCATACAGCTCAACTGCTCTCTTAGTATCAGCCCCTTCAAGAATTGCCGGCAAGACCTCTATAAACCAGCCGTGCGATACGATAAGAATATTTTTATCCTGATACTTTTCATCGATATCGTAAAGAAACTCACCAGCGCGTCGCTTTAGGTCCATAAAGCTCTCACCACCGGGAATTTTAGTTGTATAAAAATCATCTTGCACATCGCGCCACTGGCGGTAATCGTCAATCGGTTTGCCCTCGAAGTCACCAAAGTCGTACTCACGAATCCGGTCATCAGTAATAATCTGGTCCTCAGACAACCCAACTTCATTAGCAATAATTGCGGCTGTTTCCCGACAGCGGCGAAATGGGGATGCAAAAATAAGATCAACTCCGGTTAAATCACCGGTACTTTCTTTAACTCCCTTCTCTCCTTCAGGTGTTAGACCAACCTTTTCTGGATCAGAGCTGTCAATAACACCCGCCTTATTATGTTCGGCCCCACCATGCCGCATTGCAAAGAAGGTGTTGGAGCTTTTGGTTTTCTCCTTGAGATCGGCAAGCGAGCTAATTATCTCAAGTTCTTCTCCATCTTCTGACTTCCACACCGGCAGTGGTGCACCCCAGAAGCGCTCGCGAGAAATCGCCCAGTCGCGCGCACCTTCCAGCCAGTTACCGAATCGATTGGAGCCAATAGCCTTTGGGACCCAGCCGATCTTATCATTAGCAGCAACCAGATCGTCCTTGAACGAGCTGACCTCTACAAACCAGGAGGTGGTGGCGTAGTTTAAAAGCGGCGTATTGCAGCGCCAGCAAAGTGGATACTGGTGATGGATATTTTCCTTAGCAAACATGAGGTCCTTATCAAGTAAGTGCTTCAGGATCTCAATATCGGCCGTCAGATGCTCTTCATTGCCCTCATCACGCGGCTTGACCTTCATACCGGCAAAGTCCTTAACGTCAGTGGTGAATTCTCCCGCTTTGGTCACGTGATGAACGATGGGAATACTGTGCTCTTCGGCCAAAGCGAGGTCATCGGCGCCAAAGGCGGGTGCAATGTGGACCAGACCAGTACCCTCCTCGAGGGTAACGAAGTCGGCCCCGTACACCCGCCAGGCATTCTCTTTGTTCTCGATATCCTTGTCCTGAAAGTAGCTAAATGGCGGTTGATACTCCTTACCCACGAGTTCCTTGCCCAGAAATTCTGCAATGATTTCGAAATTATTGTCCTTAAAAATATCAACTGTCATTTCCTTAGCAACAATGAAATTCTCATCCTTAGAAGAAACTTTTGCGTATATTAATTCGGGATTCACTGCTACGGCCATGTTTCCTGGGAGTGTCCATGGTGTAGTTGTCCAGACCAAAAGACTGGTGCCCGGCTCATCAGTCAGTGGTAGCTTTACGGTCACAGCGATATCCTTCTGCTCGACGTAGCCTTGATTTACCTCAAAATTTGATAGTGGTGTCTCACAGCGCGGACAAACATGCATCGACTTAAAGCCTTCATAAATAAGCTCCTTTTTATTTAACTCACTGAAGGCCCACCAGATACTCTCGGTGTAGCTGGAATCCATGGTGCGGTAGTCGTTGTCCATATCCACCCAGCGACCGGTGCGAGGAATAATTCGTTTCCAGTCTTCTGCATACTGCAGCACGAAGTCCTTCGCTACCTTGTTAAATTTACCAATGCCGTACTCAGAAATATCCTTTTTTGTTTCCAGCTTAAGGTGCTCCTCCACCTGATTTTCTAGCGGTAATCCATGTGTATCCCAACCCCACTGGCGCTCTACGTGATAGCCCTGCATAGTCTTGAAACGAGGAATGACATCCTTGATTGTACCGGGAAGAATGTGCCCATAGTGCGGCAGTCCGGTAGCAAATGGTGGGCCGTCATAGAAAACGAACTCACCTTGTGGCGCTTCTTTGGCAAGCGTCTTTTCGAAGATGTTGTTTTCGCGCCAGAATTCTAAAGTCTCCTCCTCGCGCTTAGCCACTTCTGACTTCTCTCGTTTTTCGTCACTCATATATGTACAAGAGTAACATATTTACGGGCTACTTCGGGAGTATTTTGCTGAAAAACGAAAGGTTTGCTACGATATAAAGGAACTAGGCTTCTTAACAAAAAGACGAGGTGTACATGGATGACAACCCATTCATTAAGGTTCCCAAGACAGACGGACAAAGCAACTGCCACCGGCTATACGTCAGCAAACTAACTAACCACAGCGTCAAAGCTGTTGACAAGATGCAGACGTGGAACAACTCAGCCGCCCAAAGACGGCTACAGCAACCACCACCCGGTAGCCGAGCAGACGCGCCGCATATACCTAACTAACCGCTAACATTTTCCGGCCCTTGAATAATTTCAAGGGCTTTTTATTTGCTCTGATTTGGTTAAAAAACGGATGAGTTGACTACCAAACGGAGCGAGAAAATAAGCATTTATATTTATTTTCGAGCGCAGTGCAGGTAGGTAGATTGATAAATCTACTCATCGAGTGGAGCGAGCGACATAAACACTTGTATTTATGTCCGAGCGAAACGCTGGTAGACAAATAGATAACTAGTGGCGAGGTCTCGCAACCTTTGACTATCAAGCGGAGTGAGCGATATGGTCGCTTGCATCCATATCCGAACGAAGTGCAGATAGACAAATAAATGGCCACTATTCGTATTTTGCGAATAGTGGGATATTTCCAAGACGAATGTCTGGCCATTTATTTGACAAAGCTTATATCTCTTGCAAAAAGAGGGTAAAGCCGCTATTATTAGGGGTAGAACTGTACCCAAAAAACCTAAAAATAGAAAATGATCGAAATAAAAGAACGATTGCTCTTGCGGGCAGCGTACATAGTAGGTTTGCTAGACTCCTACCCAACCAACGACACCATGGGTCACGGACAGAAGAAGGTTGTCATGGAGCACTTATCTGAAAGTAATTGGCCGCTTGGAAGTGAAGCTGTTAAATCAGAAAATGACAAGCTGGTTTTACTCGAAAGTTTGGAACTGACTGATATTGTTAACTCCTTCTTTGCTGGAAACAACTTTATCAACAGCCTCAAAAGTGAGAAAAGTCAGGTGGAGAAAGCAACTCATTTATGTAGAAAGATGAGCGAGTTGACCGAACTTGAAATTGATATAGCAGCACGATGGATGGACACCGAAATAAACGAAATAATTAGGCAGCAATTCGCTGCCTATAGAAAATAAAACAAAATCTCTGGCCATTATTACTGGTCAGAGATTTTTATATGGAACTTTCGTTTGTTATATAATCTGTTATATAACAACTATTTTCTACATTTTCTCTGGTGCCTTGATACCAAGTAGTTTGAGCCCGTTTTCGAGCACCTGGGCCGTCGCCTCTGTGATGGCAAGGCGGTAGCCCGCAGCGGCGGCATCACTAATTATCTGTGTACTGCCGTAAAAGGAGTTGAAGCTTTTTGCCAGCTCATGGAGATATGTAGCTACTAGATGTGGCGCGTACTTGTCAGCCGCCTGATGTGCGACTGCCGGGAAGCGGTAGAGAAGCCTTTCTACTGCTGTGGCTTCTCCAGCTTCTAGCAACTCCACTGACGGCTCTAGACCACCATCGCCAGCCTTAGCCAGGAGCGACCGACAACGTGCAAAGGTGTACTGCAGATACGGACCAGAGTCGCCTTCGAAGGATAACGACTGTTCAACATTAAAGATTACATTTCTGCTAGCGTCTTGCTTAAGAATCGCATAACGAATAGCGGCCTGGGCAATTAGCTCTGCCGTGCCACTCTTTACTTCCCCAGCTTTGCGCTCGCTGATTTTTGCCTCAGCCTTTTCCTTTACTGTATTTAAAAGTTCAGCGGCAGACAGTACATTGCCGGTGCGGGAGGACATTTTTCCATCTGTGAGCTGGAGCATACCGTGGCCGATGTGAGTGGTCTTCTCTGCTAGCTCAGGGATAACCTCCCTGGCTGCGGCCAGCACGACCTTGAAGTACTCGTTCTGCTCGTTGGCGGTAAATATCACTGCCTCATCATATGCGTACGCGTCGTGCTTGAGCTGCATCAGCCCGAGGTCCTTGGCCTCATAGGTTGGGATATCCGCTGAGTTGATGAAAACACGTGTGTGCAAGCCCTCCTCCTCATCGCCGCGATAGATGACAGCGCCCTCGTTTTCCTCAAAGACGCCTTTATCAAGTCCTTTCTCTACAATCGCTTTGCCGACCGGCGCTGTCTCGGACTCAAAAAACTGCCAGTCGAGCTCGACGCCGAGGCGATCATAAAGCGACTGGTAACTCTCGAGGCTCCAAGCGCAGGCTTTTTCATAAAATTCATTTATTTCCGAATCACTCTTTTTGTATATCTTTTTATTTATTTCCTCTATCTCTTCTTGATTCTTTTCTTTTCCTTCACTAAACCCTGCAAGATCTTCATCTTTAGGAGCATACATTTTATCCCCAAAGCTATACTTCATACCTAGATACTTTGCCTTTTTTTGCGGGGTATCTGCTGTATCAGGAAACGGCTCTTGAGTATCTTTATCCTTCCAGATAGCCCAGACAACCTTAGCGATGTGCATACCAACGTCGCCTTGGTAGCTATCACGCCTGACCTCAGCGCCCTGAGAATCATAGATATTAGCGATGGCATTGCCAATGACGTGGCTCATCAGGTGGCCGACATGAAACTCCTTCATAAGATTCTGGGTCGTGTACTCAAAAATTGTCTTCTGCCCGCCCAACCGATCACTGCGACCGAAGTCGGCACCCGCCGTAACTATCTCCTGCAGACTCTGAGCAAAGAAGGCCGGAGAGAGGTGAAAGTTGATGAAGCCCGGGCCGGCGACCTCGACTGAAGCAATTTCTGCGGGTAGATTTTGCTCAAGCTCTGCGACAATCTTCTTGGCCAACTCACGCGGGTTGGTGCCTATCTCGCCGGCAAGCTGCATAGCAACATTACAAGCATAGTCTCCATGAGAGAGATCAGCTGGATGCTCCAACTGGATTTCAACACCAGTGAAAATATCAAGAGCTTCTAGAGCCGCTTTAAGGGAATTTTTTATCGTATCGATAATCATTGAAAAATTTATACAAATGAGTTCGGGATCGGATGAGCGGCGGCGAGGGTGGCTACCTTCTCAGCAGTCTGCGCCTGCAGAGCTTCATTTTCCGGGTCAGCCAGGAGAGTACAGATCAGCCCAGCAAGCTCACGGCTGGCTTCCTCATCAAAACCACGCGTGGTAATGGCAGGTGTACCGATCCTCACTCCTGCGGGATCCATTGGGGACCGCTCATCATCCGGAATAGCGTTTTTATTAAGCGTGATGCCAACCGCCTCCAGTGTCTCTTGTGCTTTATCTCCACCAATGCCGAAGGATTCTACTACGTCGATAAGCATCAGATGATTGTCGGTTCCACCGGCAATGATAGTCGCCTTTTGGTCGGTAAAGACTTCGGCCATTGCCTGCGCATTCGCTATTACCTTCTTGGCGTAGCTTGCGAACTCTTCTGTTGCTGCCTCGCGGAAAGCAACGGCCTTAGCAGCAATGGAGTTCATATGCGGACCACCCTGCAGACCCGGGAAAACGGCCTTATTAATCTTTGCGGCTGTCTCCTCATCCTGACTCAGGATAAGCCCGCCGCGCGGACCGCGCAGTGTCTTGTGAGTGGTGCAGGTCATCACATCAAAACCAACCTCTAATGGATTTGCCAGAGCACCGCCGGCGATCAGACCAGCGATGTGCGCCGCATCCATCATACTGATAGCTCCTACCTCGTCAGCGATTTTTTTAAACTTTTTGTAGTCGAGCTCACGGGAGTAAGCTGAAAAGCCAGCCAGAATAATCTTCGGCTGCTCCTTTTTTGCTACCTCACGCAGCGCGTCGTAATCAATCTCGCCGGTTGTGACGTCCTTCATACCGTAGCGGACGAAGTTAAAGACATGGGCTGGAAGTGTGACCGGATGACCGTGAGTAAGATGCCCACCGTGAGAGAGATCCATACCGAGAACAGTATCTCCCGGCTCGAGAAGAGCGAAGTAGACGGCCAGGTTGGCTGGTGCCCCGGAAAGCGGCTGAACATTGGCGTACTTTGCACCAAAGAGCTCCTTGGCTCGCTCGATTGCTAGACTTTCGACCTGATCGGCAAATTTTTGCCCACTGTAGTAGCGCCGGCCCGGGTAGCCCTCAGCGTACTTCTCTGCCAGCCGGCTTGCTGTCGCTTCATGGACGGCCTGGCTGGTGTAGTTTTCCGAGGCAATTAAGTTCAGCGTCTTAGCCTGACGCTCACGCTCACCAACCACGGCTTCGTATATCTCCTTGTCTTCAGTTTTGAGATTTTTGTATTCCATATTATTTTCCAGTACCAGTAGATCCTTTACCACAAGAACAAGAATAAAACAGAAGTGATAAATTTACAGCTTTTTAAGTATTTTTACTCTAAACTTTAAGCCATTCCTCGTAACTTGAAGTATAACAGCAAATATCGATAGGCAGGTTTGACTTGGAGACTATTTACTTTGCACTCATACCCTTCAGAATAATTGTAGTATGATTAGTATAAAGAAATAATATAAAACATCATGAATTTTAGGGATATAACTAATGCAAAACCAGTAGGAGAAAGAGAACCTAGTAACGATTACAAGAGAGTATTAAACGAAATTCTTGAACAAGGCAACCAAGGGATTAGCCAGCAAGAGGTTGATTCGCTAGCCAAAATTGCACCTAGTCCGATGCACTTCAAATTCAGTGAAGGATTCCCGCTAATAACGGAACGAAACATGGCTCCTGACATAAGTGGGAAGCCAACCGTTTGGCAGCAAGCTGTTGGAGAGATCTTTGCTTTCATAAATGGAGTGCGCACAAAAGAAGGCCTTGCTGACTTTGGCTGTCACTGGTGGGATCCGTGGGTAACAGAAGCAAAATGCAGCAAAAGAGGGCTTGAGACTGGTGATATTGGACCCGGATCTTACGGAGCCGCCTTCCATGACTTCCCTACTGCTGATGGAGGATCTTATGACCAATTTCAAAACATTATTGAGCAGATACGAGAACTTCCACACCTACGAACACACTTTATAACTCCCTGGATCCCTCAGTACACAATCCGCGGAGAAGGCAAGAAGCAGAAAGTCACTGTTTGCCCTTGTCATGGATGGGTTCACATTAGAGTTATCGACGGAAAGCTGACACTTCACATGATGCAGCGCTCTGGAGATTTACCTATCGGTGTACCTTCTAATATCGTTCAGTACGCAGCGCTAACTCTTGCTATTGCTCACGTGACCGGTCTGGAGCCTTACGAGTACGTCCATAGTATTTCTGATGCCCATATATACATTGACCAGGTGGAGACAGTGAAGAAGATGCTAGAGAGAGACTCTAAGCCATTCCCTACTATGAAGATAAACACTGAAAAGAAGGATCTGTTTGACTTCCGTTATGAAGACTTCCAACTAAGCGACTACGAACCTCACCCGGGAATTAAAGGAATTCCGGTAGCTATTTAATCCATGAGTGAAAATAAATTTATTGACAAAAACCACGCACGACTGGAAGACCAAAAGCAGGTAATGGAGCAGATAGATGATGACGGCGTCTGTCCTTTCTGTGAAGAAAACCTAGCAAAGTATCATAAGAAAGAAATCATAGAACAGGGAGATTATTGGCTACTGACTGAAAATCAATGGCCTTATGACAATACCCTTAATCACTACCTTGTGATCTATAAAGAGCATATTGAGCATATTAATGACTTGTCGCCCGAGGCAGGCAGAGAGCTCATTGAGCTCTTCCAGCTTGCTTCAAAGAAAGGTCACATTAAAGGAGGGGGTTTGACGATGCGTTTTGGGGTTCCTAATGAAGACGGAAACTATGGGAGTACAGTCACGCACCTCCACGCTCATCTTATAGAGCCCGACCTCTCTGCTGGAGAAAAAGTGAAGTTTAAAATTGGTCACCCTAATAATATTGACTGAAGACCCGAAATAATGTATTGTAGTCACCGAACTGCACCTATAAAAAACAAATGGAGGATTCGAGATGAGAGATATTAAACTCGCAGGGCTAAACTTCAGTGATGAAGATATAGCCTCGATACTGAACGGTTCACGAAGTTACAAGCAATTTCTGGAAATGATCGAATGGATCAGAGAAGGAGTCTGTAAATTCTGTCCTGAGCACAGAGACCCGAAGCTTAACAAAGTAATCTGCAAGAAAGGAGTGCCTGGATTTGAGTGGGTTATGTGGCACAACCCTTACTCGCACAGTCACACCTCCGGACACCTGATAATAGCTCCAGAACGTCATATTACGCACATTATGGACATGACGAAAAATGACTGGCAAGCTATCGGAGAACTTAGTTTTTTTGCCATGAGTGGCGAAGTGCAAATTGATGTCAGTGGAGGTGGGTTTGTAATGCGGTATGGAAACCCAGCAAGGAATGCCAGCAGTATTCGTCACCTTCATGCCAACATTATCATCCCGGACGAAACTGGAAACGTGAAAGCAACTCTAGCTAAAGATTTAGAGAAAATAGCATCCACAAAGAAACGGGTGCGAATATTCGAAAAGCTGCGTCAATCAAAGGTTGAACCTGGGGATGACGAAGTGATAAAAAATATTCTGACAGAGGAAGAGTTTAATCATGTAAAAGAAAGGCTCTAACCTACAATTAATTCTAACCAAAAGCGTCTGCATAGTTATGCAGACGCTTTTTTCTTTTCTGAGTAAGGAATAAATTCATCTCCTTTTTCTAGAGCATCAATCCCGTTCACCTTTATTATTTCTACCCCTTTGTTTTCAAGAGCACTCTGGCCGTCAATCACTGCATATCCTTGAGCATAATAAAGTTTCTTTATCCCAGCAGAAGCAACTGCCTTGGCACAGGTTGGGCAAGGAAAATGAGTAACGTATAAAGAAGCGCCTTCTAAGGCAATTCCCTTTCTGGCTGCTTCTGATATAACCACCCTTTCCGCATGCAGAGAGGTAGAGAGATCTATGTTTACCCCTTGCCAGAAGCAGTTGCGTGGATCTCCTTCGCTCCAGACCTGATGCCGCGATTGGTCGCCACGATTATGACCACAAAGAATCACCTGCTCATCTCTCACTACCACAGCCCCTACCTGCAACCACCAATCTGAGCTCCCTTCTGCGACTTCGAAGGCTTTTCCTAAAATTTCTTTAGTGAATTTATCGGCTTCAATAACTGTCCCGGGAGAAACATCGATCTTTTTAGTAGCATTTTCTCTATTCCAACGTAGAAAGATATTGTCATAAGTAATTTTCGTATCAAGAAAGTGGTCTGTGAGTAACTCCTCTGTAACATCCTCACGATGAGCAATAATTTCCTTTAGGTTACTGCCAGTCAGCTTCGAAAGATTATCAAGATCAAGAATTATAATCTCTCTTCCAAGCAATCTTTCTAGGGCTACTTTTGCCTCCTCTGGAGCGATGGCCCTAATTTCTTTTCGTAGATAATCAAACTTATCTATTATCTCCCCTCCAAAAATATAGATTTGGTCTGCATCTGAATACTTTTCAAAAAACTTTAAATACCCTGAATGAATTACCGGAACATAGGCGATAACGACTCGCATAATTAAATATTCTTATTCTTAACTTCCTCAAACACTTCTGCTACCAAGGTGGGGAACTTTTCCATTATCCGCTTAGTGACATTATCAGCCCCACTGGTATGCAGATTTCGAACACGAGCACTGGTGCTGGTTGTTGCCTGAGACTGAAGTAGTACAATTTTTCCGCATAGTTTTTCTAGCTCCTTTTTTGCTTCCTCTGAGTAATCCATTCGCTCAGTAATAATAAGAATGTCAGGGCGGACGATTTTTATTAGATGCCATTTAGGATCTGAGTGTTCTTTAATGGTCACTAAATCAACTGAGCGAAGATGCACGAGCATCTCTAAACGTTCTTCCTGAGGAACAACTGGGCGATGTTCGCCTTTTCGGCTTCTTACCTTTTCATCGCTATCAATGCCCACGAGCAGAATATCCCCGTGTTTTTTTGCTTCCTCCAAATATCGTGCATGTCCAATATGGATCATGTCAAAAGATCCTTGAGTAAGAACGATCTTTTTCCCCATAGAACGATATCTTTCTATAAGCTCTTTAGTTGTTTCATGGTCAGAACTAAATCTTTTTGGCAAGTTTGATTTTTGACCAAAAAGTATCCTATGCTCAATGAAATGTTTTTCAGACATAAACTTAAAAGTTAACCACATTCTTTCTTACTTCTAGTATACTAGAAGTAATGAGTGAGAATAATGACATTACAGTTAGCGCCATTGCAGCACTGGGAAGTCAACGACAGATTGGAAAAGGTAATGAATTACTCTGGCATATCCCTGAAGACCTGGAGCGCTTTAAACAACTAACTAGCGGCAAAGCGGTGATTATGGGCCGAAAAACCTGGGAGTCACTGCCGGAGAGTGTACGTCCGCTACCAGGAAGAGAGAACATTGTGCTTACTCGCGATGAAGTGTACGGAGCTCCTGGTGGAGTGTTAAAGCACAGCCTGGATGAAGCAGTTGCTTATGCAAAGAAATGGTCAGAAGGAAATGATCAGAACGAGCTTTTTATCATCGGCGGCGCGACTATCTATGAGCAGACACTGCCAAAGACCGATAAACTATACTTAACCTTAGTTGATTCTGATGATAGAGGCGATACCTTCTTTCCAAAGTATGAAGACCAATTTAACGAAGTATCCAGAGAAAGTCATGGTGATAGTTTAGAGTACACTTTTTTGACCCTGGAGAAAAAATAAAATCCCTTGCCATATGACTGACAAGGGATTGAGTTTACGATTTTGATTAAACTGGCATCACTAACTGAACTGGCTCCCAAACCTTTGGATTACCACTGAAATCATTAGCCTTGTGGGTGAGATTGGGAGTTTTTTCAACCCGGCCTTCCACAAATTCACAGCAGGCTCGGCTAATCTCATCCGGCCAAAATTCTTTCAAAAAACCATTTAGTGATCCAGAAAGTCGATCGAGATGAGGGCCTTCTAAATTTAAGGTATCAACCAGAATCTGCTCTGAATTTCCGGGGCTTTTTTCCTCCAGTAAAAGATTCTGACTGAATGCGTAGCACAGGCAGGTAATGCGCATAATTGCCTCAACTACAAGGTCTTCTTTTGGCGTTGAAAAATCGTGGTTATCGAAAGAAACCGTATCAGCAGAATGATAGTCTTCCAACTTATCCATTATCTCTCTCCTGCTGAGTTCATTAAGATCTGCAAGTGCGTCCACTACCATCGGTGCTACAGCCTGCTTTACCAGAACAAGATGATCAGTGACTGTCTGATGGTGCACTGCATATCCAGCTTTTACGTATGGTTCCCAGCGCTTGAGGCGGGTTTTCTTGTTATTAGACTCAATTTTAGTTGGCGGAACTTGTGAACAAGCCTCAACGAGCTTACCCCATCTAGGATGATTGTGTATAACGTCCATGTGGACCTCCTTCTTTATATTTTAAAGTTACAAATTTGTTCTAGCTTCTAGCATACAAGAAATACAATTTTTGTAAAACAAAAAAGCAAGACTTACGTAGTCTTGCTTTTATTAATTAAGGTAGAGAGTCGATATTTTGAGAGAATCTCATATAGATCAGTCTCTACAACACAACTTCCAAAATAATAGCTACAGTGAATTACTGTTTCCTGGTTTAGAATCGCGAGATGACTACAGCGCTTCATTTCAACTCTATCTTTCTTAACAAGGTAAAGAACATAACCTCTGAAGCAATAATCATGGTCTTGATGGTATTTTAGATCTCCTTCTCTGAGATTCTTCGACAAGCACGGAAGCTTCGAAGAACCTAAAACCTTTTTATAAACTAGCCGAACAAAGTGCTCGCAGTTAAAACTCCGACGAGAATAAGGAGTTCCAGTATGGCTTTTTGCTTCTCTAATTACTTCTTCCTGTTTAGTTTGTGAAAGAACTATCACTTTTCCTCCGTTTTTAGATTCCAATTAAAAAACCTGCCAAAGGCAGGTGCTGGAAAACAATAATTTAAAGTATTTTACAACATCTGCCCTCAGTTAGACAGATGTGTTTACAAAAGATGACCAGATAGATTTTTTATTGGTTAGAAGCATAATAACTAACCCTTTACCTCAATACCCATACTTCTACACGTGCCCATGATGATCTTGTCGGCGGCTTCGAGGTCGTTAGCAGAAAGATCAGCGAACTTCTGCTCAGAGATTTCACGTACCTGCGCCTTGGTGATGGATCCAGCTACTTCGTTCAAAATGTCAGCAGCACCGCTCTTGATACCGGCCTTCTTAAGGATAAGACTAGAAGCGGGCGGAGACTTGAACTCAAGATCAAAACTACGATCGTCGTAAACAGAGATAACTACTGGGATTAGATCACCACCCATCTCAGCCGTAGCTTCATTGAAACGAGTGACAAACTCACCAATATTAACACCAACCTGACCAAGGGCCGGTCCAATGGGAGGAGCCGGACTGGCTTGGCCAGCTTTGATCTGCAGTTTCATTGTTCGTTGTAGTTGAGCCATGTTTCTAGCTTATTAGGTATTTTGTAGCTTCTAAAGTGTACTATTTTGCGTACTAAAATCAAGTGATTGAGGGCGCGGGTTAAGAAAAATATAGTCGTAAAAAATTTTTACTCCTTATTTTTCCTAAATACTTTGAACCTGAAGAAAATCAAGTTCAACTGGAGTCTCACGACCAAACATGTTGACGAGCACCTTCACCTTACCGCGCTCCCGATCAATCTCGGAGACAGTCCCCTCGAGCTCGTCGAAGGGTCCGTTGATGACGCGTACAGCATCGCCTTCAGAAAGATTGATCTCGTGCTCAGTAGAGTCAGCGCTCATCTGACTGAATAGTTCCTTTACCTCGTAGGCTGCAAGAGGGTCTGGTTGTGTTCCGGAGCCAACGAAGCCGGTCACTCGTGGTGTATTACGCACCACGTACCAGGAGTCCTCGGTGATCTTCATCTGTACCAAAACATAACCCGGATAGATGCGTTCCTGCTCTTCAACGCGCTTACCGCGCTTCACCTTCATCACCTGCTTGGTTGGGACAATGACATCGAAAATAAGATTTCCCATGTCCATGCTGTCGATACGCTGCTGTAGATTGCGAGCCACAGCATCCTCATACCCGGCATAGGTATGAATCGCGTACCAGTGCTTGCTATCATCTTCAGCGAGAAGATTGTTGTTTGTATCAGTTTCACTCATATATTAGAGGACGAAGTTTTGGAAAATAGCGGTAAAAATCTGGTCAAAAGCTCCCAAGTAGTAAGCAATGCCTACAGAAAGAACGATCACCAAAGCGGTGATGTACACTGACTGACGCTGGGTTGGCCAGCTGACCTTCCCTAGTTCGTGCTGTACTTCTTTGAGATACTTGATCGGTTTCATCATTTTTTTATTTTATCTACCTTTGAATGAGTGTTCGCAAACCCGTTAAAGTTAAAGCAGGATGCGATCACAGAAATTTATGTCTAACAAAAACATGTTTTTTTAGACATAAAGCACCCTTTCGGGCGCAATACGACGTTCATAATACCGCTTCTTGTAATCAAAGTAAAGGCCCGTGCTAAATTAATAGCACAGGCCAGATTTAAATGAATGAGCCAATTACAGCAGGCAAACACCCACTGCTTGTCTTTGTATGGATGTTGAATGGGAATCCTCTCTAGGTGGAAGAGTGATCTCTTCGTAAGACACTCTCTCACCAGGATAGAGAAAACCAGGACCTCTTTCGGTAATTTCGAGGTCATAGAAATAGACCCTGGATTCACCTTCTTTTGTCAGAATCATACCAACGCCGGTGCGAACATTAAACCAGATAACAACTCCAATATTTTCTTCCTCTGGAATCATCGGCGGATTCAACCTCTCTTTACAGAACTCGGGAAGACCAGCAAAAAGTTCTCTTTCTTTCAGCGAAAACTCCATGTAGTCCATCAGTTGTGGCCAAGCATTTGGACTTTCTGGGCCAAAACGTTCTGATATTAGAGATTGATCTTCACGACGACAGAAGAAGCTGTAAACTCTCTGTGTCGTGAGGAAAAATTTTCCGTAGCGAGAAATGACTGCGACCTCCCATATCTCTACCTCTCCCTCATCCTTAAATTCTATGAGGCGAATGTTGTTCTGGGAATTTTCAGTGTGTAAAATTCCACTTTGCCGGCTAGACTCTTTGCTGGGATTTGTTTTCTTTACTGGGATAGTTTGCCTGTACCTCTTCCGGGTGCCATCTTCAGCATAATCCTTCCTTCCGGTAACATTCTTTGCGCCATCAACCGAAAAAGAAAACATTCTGGGGCGATGTATTTCAATATGAAGTCTTATCCTGTCCCCTTCCTGAATATTTTTCAGATGTTGGTCGATATTCATGACACCAACCGCCTGCGCATCGGAAATATCGTCAATTGCGATATAAATTGGAAAGCTTTCCATTTCATATACCTCTTGTTGATTTTAAATGAGAGCGCTAAAAAGAGCGCCTTGTTTTAGTTTCTGACTATTACCTTAACATTCATACATACTTTGTCAAGTATTAAAATCCTAATCAGCATTCTTCTACCACTCTCTAATCTTAACAAGAAGAGTGCTGGCGATACATATAGACCTACCCCGGTACTATAGCAAAGCCGGCTACGAGGCAAGTGCGGTTAGTCGGAGTTTTTTTGCCACTCCCTAATCTTAACAAGCAATGGACTCGCGATGAAAATAGAGCTATATGTACCAGCGACTACACCAACGAGTAGGGTGAGGGCAAAAAGCTGTGTCGACTCACCACCCAGCAGATACAGAAAGAGCAGGACAGTCAGAGTGGTAAGAGAAGTATTGATAGAGCGAGCATACGTTTGTGTGAGGCTTTTGCCGACAGTGTCAGCGAAGCTTTCGCCACGATTTTTTTCGTAGGTTTCGTGCAGATTCTCGCGGATACGGTCAAAAACAACGATGGTGTCATTAACAGAGAAGCCAAGAATCGCCAACAGCGCCATCACAAACAACAGGTCAACCTGAGCACCGATGGTAACCCTAAGAATTGCAAAGACGGCGGTCGGCACCATAATATCGTGAATAAGAGCAGCGATCGCGACTGACCCATACATCCAGGAAGAGATTGGCTTGGATACCTTGCGGAAGGCAAAGGTGACGAAGAGAATGATGGCAAGAACAACGGCAATGATGCCGTAAATGGCTAAACGAGCTAACTCGCTCCCAACTGTCGGACCAATGGAGGCGAAACGATTCTCGGTCACATTTCCGATTGTGGTTACCCCTTCTGATGCTGTGCTGGTGCTGGTTGTTGCTGCCTCGGTTGAGGTACCAGAAATATCAGCTAACGCAGTTAGTACTTGGCTGCGCTGACCCTCCTGGAGGAAGGATGAGCGAATTATGTAGCCATTTTCGCCAGTCGGCTGTACCGAAACACTCTCAATACCAACTCCAGCAACGGCATCCTCGGTTGCAGTGATCCCTGGACGATCACCAACAAAGCTGACCTCCAGAATTGAGCCGCCCGTAAAGTCGATACCGAAAGAAAGGCCAAAGATACTGATAATAGCAATAGCAGCAGCAATGATTAAAGCGCCAATGGCTAAGAATATGTTTTTGTACTTAATAACGATCATGTTAGTCGGTGTGTTCATTAAACTCATTGCCAGTGCGGAGTCCGGGGGCAAATAAAGTGTGCTTGATCTTTGTGCGTGTCTCTCCAGCCACAGCAATCAGGAAGGTGCGGCTGATAGAGATCGCCGTCAACATACTGACCATAACTCCGAGCCCAAAGGTGACAGCAAAGCCCTGCGTCAGAGTGGTACCAATGTAGAAAAGAATGATAGCGGTAATGATGCTGGAGATGTTGGCATCACGAATTGATGGCCAGGCCCGTGAGAAGCCTTCCTCAACAACATCACGCATCGTGGTATTCGGATTACCCAGCTCTTCTTTGATGCGCTCGAAGATGAGCACATTAGCATCGACCGCCATACCGATAGAGAGAATGAAGCCAGCGATTCCAGCGGCTGTCAGTGTTACCGGAATCAGCTTGAAAATCAAGAGCATTAAAAGAATGTAGATAGCCAAGGAACCCACCGCCACCAGTCCTGGTAGGCGGTACCAGAGAATGAGAAAAATTGAGACAATAATAAGACCAATGATCCCGGCCTTAATGCCATCTTCTTTTACCGCCTGCCCCAAGGAAGCACCAACAGTCTGTTCAGAAACAACCTCAACCGGCACCGGAAGAGCTCCGAGATTCAACTGATCACGCAGCTCAAGCGCCTCGTCTGTGGTGAAACTACCGCTAATTTGAGCGGTACCACCAGTAATGTGCTGCTGGATGACTGGGCTAGAGATGAGCTCGCCATCGAGAAATACGCCAAGCACCTCACCAGTATGCTCCTGAGTAATCCGCGAGAAGATCTCACCTCCTTCTTTATCAAAATTTAGTAGTACTACCGGTTCATTTGAAAGCCCTTGGGAGCCACCGAACTGCACCTGAGCACTCTCTACATAACGACCAGTGAGAGCTGGCTCAGTCGATTCATAATTATCAGCTACAGTATTTGTCCCGGAAGAAGTAGCAACAACACCGTCTTCCCCTAACTCAAACGTCTGACTACTGGCTCGATTGACCTGCAACTTAAACTCAAGCAGTGGTGCTTCGCCAATCTGTGCCTTGGCCTCCTCAACGTCCTGTACTCCTGGCAACTCCACAATGAGTCGGTGGTACGTCTCACCACTGATGCTACTCTCCTCAACCTGCACTAATGGCTCAGAAACGCCAAGCGCATTTACCCGCTGCTCAATGATGTCACGCAGCGAAGACATCGCCGGATCAATTTGAGAGGAGTCTAGACCAGAAACATCGGCCTGATAAACAAGGTGTGCCCCACCAGAAAGATCGAGGCCGTACTGAAGATGGTAAGGAGAGTCATCGTCGGCCTCCGTGTTGTATACAAAAAAACCTAGCGCAACGCTGGCGATGAGAATCAAAATGGCTGTAATACGAACCTTTGTCACTCTTTACAGCTTAGCAAATAGACCAGCATTTTACAATTAGTACTCAAAACAAATGTCCATATGAAGTCCAGCATCTTGATAGAGGAGGTGATGGGCGGCTTTCTCTGTCAAATTACTTATCTATCGAAAAACCAGGGAGTCAAACGGCTCAAGCCGGCAGATAAAGCGAGCGCTTCGACTTGCGGAGTGCTCGCGGCTTCCGAAGTTCAGAATTCTTATCTCCCGAAATAACCACTTCACGCCTTCGACTCAAGTCGCTACTAGAGTTTCGCACTAGCACTCTCCGCCATAGATAACTTTACCTGCCCGAACGAGAGGCAAGAACTCGCAGTGTCCAGAGAGCAATTTTAATATCAAGCATAAAGGAACGGTTCTTAACGTAGTAAAGATCATAAGCGAGCTTCATCCGTGCCTTCTCCACCTCGGCTTCATGCTTGGGCGGATCGGTGTGCAGAAGCTGGGCCCAGCCAGAGATGCCTGGCTTAATTAAGTGGCGGGCATTGAAGTACGGGATTTTTCCGACATACACATCAACAAGCCCCGGAAACTCTGGCCGCGGACCAATGAAGGACATATCTCCGGTAATGACATTCAGTATCTGGGGTAGCTCGTCAATACGTGTTTTACGCAGCAGTTCCCCAATCTTTGTCACCCGGTTTCCTTCCTCTCTTGTCTTGTTGGCAAACAGCATGGTGCGAAACTTATAAATAGTGAAGGCCTTCCCGCCTTGACCCAGCCGTTCCTGGCGAGAGAAAAGTGTTGTTTCGCCCGAGAAAAGTAGAAACGGAGCTACTACCACATAAAACGGCAGGGACAGCAGGCCGAGAACACAGGCAATAAGAATATCCATACCGCGCTTAAGGGTATCGTAAGCAGTGTGTGGAGTTTGATGAATGTTTTTAATTAACCACTCGTGATCAAGCCGATCCATTGCTACACGGTCAAAGATTAACTCATAGAGTGAGTCGAGAGTAACGAAATCAATATTCGCATACAAAAAATTATGTAGCTTTGGCAAAACCGCTTCAATAACTCTGTGCTGCATATCAATTACCACGAAAGAAACCGGGGCTGAATCAATAATAATCCGTGCCTGTCGGTAAAGATCTTCTGCAGATAGGTCGTCGGGATTGAGATGATCCACTACCTCCAATCCATATCCACCTTGCATCAATTTATTAGAAACCTCCTGTCCAATCGACTGTGGTGCTATAAGCAGAACCTGCTGTGGACTACGCGAGCGCAAAAGTGCCTGTGCCCAGTACCGCCACGCCACCAAAAGCACAAACGAGACCACTAAGTATATAAATAGATTTGTCTTGGGAGCGATGCCGAAAAAGGGAATTGTGTAGAAAAACAGAACCGCAATAATGCTGTTAACGATCTGGATGCGCAGGATACGCTGCCATAAGGACTCCGGTAGGAAAAGAGTCCGACGATCATATAGACCAGCCACAAAGAAGACCAGTAGCCAGACGATAAACAAAGCAGAGAATGCCGTGAAGTGATCGGCGAGCAGTTCCTTTCCTGGCGTTTCCCAGTAGCGAAATGTAAGTGTTGCGTACAACGATAAGGAGAGTAGCGCGAGATCGCCCAAGAAAAGAAGACCGTAAGGTGTGTTTTTAACTTTTGGCATGGTCGTTTTCCCGCATAATACCACGTTCAGAAGTTTCGGGAAGATCAGAAAAAGACAATCGAGAAATATTTCCTGCTCGTCGATACTGCTGCATACCAACCAGTATTCCGAGCGCTAAAAACTCAACTAACAAATGACTTCCCCCGTAAGACATAAACGGCAAGGTGGTGCCTGTAACCGGCAGCAGGCCAAGATTAATTCCGACATGCATCACCACATGCGTAAGTAAAAAAATAAATACACCGGCACCGAACAGGCGTTCAAACTGTGTTTCCCCAGCCAAAGCTAGGTTAGCGATCCGCCAAAAGATGATTCCAAAAAGTAGTAGCAGAATCAGAACCCCGACAAAGCCCCACTCCTCAGCAAAGGCAGCAAATATGAAGTCTGTCTGGTGCTCCGGTAGAAAGGAAAGACGCGACTGAGTGCCATACCCAATCCCCTTTCCTAGAAGCTGGCCAGAGCCAACAGCCACCATGGCCTGCCGAGCATTGTAACCAGCACCCTGCAGATCAGTAACTGGATTGGTAAAGGAGGTGACACGCTCCTTCTGTTCAGTGGTGAATCCAACTGTCCAGAGAAGGGTGAAAACAAGCAGCGCAGCGGCGATAAGAACCAGAACATGCCGTAAAGAAATACCAGCAATAAGAATCATCCCAAACCAAATTGCGGCAATAATAATGGCTGAACCGAAGTCAGGCTGAAGAAAAACTAAGCCGGCTACCAGGAAGGCATAGAGACCAGAAATGATAATGTGACGGAAATTATGTATCAAGGCATGCCGACGATCGAAGTACTTGGCCAGAATAATTATTATTGCTAGCTTAGCCGGTTCTGCCGGTTGGACTCGAAATGGCCCAAGATCAAACCAACTTTGCGCACCACCGGCAATTGTTCCGGTAAGGGTGACCAGAATAAGTGCAGCAACAGCGGCTAAGAAAATTGTGATAATAACGGCTCGGCGGCGCAGAAACCGGTACGTCCCAAGTGCAGCGACGAAAAATATAAAAATTGATAAGATTATCCAGACCAGTTGCTGTGAGTAAAGACTGTCACCATCACCTAGAGGACGCATTGTAACCAAACCCCCGGCCATGATGGGCAACGTGGCGGCAAGAAGTATCCAGTCAATATGTCTAAATTGGTTGCGTATTTGTGTAAGCACGGGATGGAAGAAAGTAACTCTAGCCTTACCTCTCGATCTGGTAAGCGGTCGGAATTATCTCGGTCCGATACGGGCCATCAGCAGCAGAGAAAGACTCTCGCCACGTAAAGACAACGTTGGTTGACTCCTCGACATCAAGCCGGTCAATAAGTGTCTGCGAAATGTGAACCGCCTCACCACCAGCCGTGAAAACAATACCGGTAAGCTCTACATTGAAAAATGGCTGATTATTACGGTTCGTGATCGCAAAGGAAAGCCGCGGGTTGTTGCCAGTTGTTAGACTGCGGTTAGTGATAGCAAAATCTACACCAGTAATCTCAGCCTGCTGCCAGAATGGTGATTCCTCATAGGAGAAAACAGCCCGACTCGGCACGCGACCATTTGTATCTACCCCACCAATAAAAACAATGTTAGTCGCCTGTGGCAGTAGAGTGGTGCTCCCGCGTCGCTCGGTAATAAAAATATTATCCTTATCATAGAGGCGGAATATATACGAAACATCCTCGGCCACTAGATCTGTATTTGGATTTTCGATGTAGGCAGCCAGGCTGTAAACATCTCCACCAACCTGGAAGGCTCTATCCCAAACAACCGACGCTGCACTCGTTTGTGCCTGGCAAACCAGCGCGCAACTACCGCCGCAATCAATGCCGGTCTCATCGCCGCTCTGTTCGCCGTCAAAGCAGGTTGGCTCGGGGAAAAAGGTGGCAACATACACGACTCCCGCCACAAGCAAAAGCGGCAGGAGAGCGATGAGTGTGTAGGTAAGTTTTCTTCGCGTACGCCACTGCATTAGCTATAGTATAGCTTAAAGACGGATTATTATCAGCAATAAAAAAACTCCCTCACGGGAGCTTTTTGTTGAGACCTTTATTCTGGCGACGACCTACTCTTGCCCGTGAGGACTACCATCGGCGCTGGAGGACTTAACTGCTGAGTTCGAAATGGGATCAGGTGTTACCCCTCCGCCAAGTCACCAGAATAAAAACCTCAACGATATAGCTTTATAGCAGCTATACGCACGTACCGAGAAAACCGGTCCGAAGACTGGCGGTGGGGCAGAGCACCGAAGTGCCTGTACCCCCACCCTCAGTACCTGCGTACAACTGCCATGTACATTAAATCTACCACCTCTGTGATCCACACAATTCCTACGGGAAACGTCCGACGAATTAGTACTCCATGGCTGAGTGTATTGCTACACGTACACCGAGAGCCTATCAACGTAGTCGTCTCCTACGGGTCTTAATGATTCCTAATCTTAGGGTTGGCTTCCCACTTAGATGCTTTCAGCGGTTATCCAATCCCAGCATAGCTACTCGGCACTGCCGTTGGCACGACAGCCGATACACCAGAGGCTAGTTCCTCCCGGTCCTCTCGTACTAGGGAGAACACCCTTCAAGAATCGACGCCTACAGCGGATAGAGACCAACCTGTCTTACGCAATTGTAGCTTCAAGCACGAGGCTTGAAACGCCGCCATTTCGGGCGGGATCGGACTATAGCTTCTCATTCTCCTTACGGAGTGAGGCTGGTGTTTAGTCTCTACAGGGGTGTTGTTGGCTTCATTGTGGAGGCAAGCTTTGTGAAGTATATGCTTACCAATGGAAATTAGTGTGGATGAAAATTCATTAGGGGCTGGGACAGGACTTGAACCCGGTCAATCGCTCTCTTACGTTGAGAATGCTCTACCGTTGAGCTAGCAGCCCAAATGAATTTCATAGGGTGGAGAAGTTACCTTCTCACATTTACAACTAACCGCCGTCTTTTGACGAGGTTCTGTCGAGTTGCAGACAGAATATAGTTAGTAAAATGCACGCTCGGACTGGTGGTTTTTCTCGAGAGGGTATTTAATCCTCCCTCTACATCTTTCTTCACCACTTTCCATTTGTGAGCGTCACCCACTGAAGGATACGTAATCCTTCAAATATTTCCACAATGAAGCCAACAACACCTCCCTCGGTATTATCCTCAGCATTATTTCTAATCTGGAGGATTCTCCCGAATTGAACCAGCTTTTTCTCCCCACTTCTTTGTAAAAAGGCAGGGGACCGCCGTAAATCAGGTTGATGTATCACTTTTATGGTCGAAAAGACTAATGTCATGTTGATTCAGACAGCAGAATGTATGAGTCTCCTCACTCACTCTACGGTCTGAACCCAGCTCGCGTGGCTTTTTAATCGGCGAACAGCCGAACCCTTGGGACCTGCTTCAGCCCCAGGATAAGCCGAGCCGACATCGAGGTGCCGAACTGCGCCGTCGCTCTGAACGCTTAGGCGCAACCAGCCTGTTATCCCCGGGGTAACTTTTATCCGTTGTCTCAGGCTTCGTCTAAAGAAAGCCTTCGGTTCACTAAGCTCCGCTTTCGCGCCTGCTCGACTCGTCCGTCTTGCAGTTAAGCCAGCTTATGCCTTTGCACTATCGGCATGGTTTCCATCCACGCCTAGCTGACCTTTGTAGACTCCTCCGTTACTTTTTGGGAGGATAGCGCCCCACTAAAACTGCCCGATACCCACTGTCCCAACAGGGTTCTCCTGCTGGTTAGAAACTACGCCGCTCGTGAGCGGTATTCCATTGGCGACTCGTTGAGGGCTGGCGCCCCCAAGTCAAAGTCTCCCGCCTATGCTGTACACGAGACGACGCAGCCTCAATAAATAACTACAGTAAAGCTCCCGGGGTCTTTTCGTCCTGCTGCAGGTAGCCGGCGTTTTGACCGGCATCGCATTTTCACCGAGCTGTTCCTCGAGACAGTTCTCTAATCATTACGCCATTCATGCACGTCGGAACTTACCCGACAAGGAATTACGCTACCTTAGGACCGTTCTGTATAAAGGTAGCAATCTTCTGGTGTTAACCCCGACACACTTGCGCGGTCGGAGTCCCGACTGTAAACATCGGGACTTTGTGTCGCCACAAAGATCGGACTCTATCTTCAACTCATAAATAGGCGTTGGGCTTATGAGTCGTTCTGCGTATTAGTCTCTGAGGATTCTTCTGCTTGATTAAACATTTCTAATGTGTACTTTCGCTTCCTTCCGGCATCATAATTCAGTTTTGCGCGGAGTTTTAGAACTTCCTTGAATCCCTCTGGATCCAAGTGTTCTTTTTCGTACATTAGTTTTACTATCTTTTTGAAAATAGCAAAGTTTTGTTTTTTTCGAGCTGAGAGAAAAGAGAACTTCTTGAAGAAGGGAACGATTTTTTCATGCAGTGACCTAATATTTGTCACTTCATAATAAACCATTCCGTCTTTCCTCTCTCGTAAGCTACCGCATCCTAATATCTTCTTTATCCAGGCCAGAATAACTCTGTCCTTTTGAGAGATATTAAAGGAGGCAGCCAGCTTCCAGTTATTTACATAGTCTTTTCTTTTCTTCACTGAGACATTAAAGCTTCCTTCTCCGTCCGTGAAGCCAGCTATGTAGAAACCATGTTTTGTTTCAATCTTTTCTAACCATTTCTTTTCCATGGTAAAGGTTGAAAGCAGAAGTCTTTCCTGCGGATTGTCTGCACCAGACACATTGTTACTTCGTGATCGACTATCACGTGAGTAGTGCTGGATACTTCAGATTTTCCCGCATATAGCAGAATTTTTTTACCCGCAAAAGCAAGAGCTAAACAAAAAGGTTTTGCTCGGTGCTGTTGAGGCAAAGGGTTATTACACCCTTTACGTAACTACAACGGTCATGTCTATAGTTACGGCCGACATTCACCAGGGCTTATACAGTCTAGCCAATGCAAAGCATTGACCCTCCGTATGTGACCTTCTGGCATTGGTCAGGCATCACCCCCTATACTTTCTCTTTCGAGTTCGCAGGGAGCTGTGTTTTTGATAAACAGTTGTTAGAGAAACTTTCGCTGCGCCCTACCTACCCGAAGGTAGACAGGGAAGCCTTATTCCGAAGGTACGGCTGCTTTTTTGCCGAGTTCCTTGAGGAACATTCACTCGTTCGCCGTGGTCTACTCGACCTGAGCACCTGTGTTGGTTTTGGGTACGGTTTCCAACTGGATTAACCATAGAAGCTTTTCTTGGAAGCTGGCTCCGGCAGATTTCGCTACCCGAAGGTAGCAATCTTGGCAACGCTTAGAATTAATGATGCCCGGATTTACCTAAGCATCTTCCTTACGAGACCAACAGACATCCAATAGTCTGCCTGCCGTACTCAACTCCGTCACTCCATCTGTCCAGCGGAAGTTACGGAATATTGACCGTATGTCCATCGGGTGCCCCGTTCGGGATCCCCTTAGGACCGACTAACCCGACTCTGA
>JBBDUH010000040.1:0-1108 GCA_040904005.1 Minisyncoccota bacterium | reverse complement strand
CCGTGAATCCCCCAGCTACGTGCTCATGGAGAAACTCGAAGCCATGGGTGCGGAAGTCAGCTACCACGATCCTTATGTACCCGAGATCAAACCCACCCGCGAACACCCGCAGTTCGCCGGGCGGGAGAGCGTGGAGATCTCCGACACCTACGACCTGATCCTCCTCGCCACGCATCACGAGAAGTACAAAACCTTCGACTTCAGTGGTTTTTCCTGTCCACTCGTGGATACACGTAATTGCATTACGCGAAAGCCACCTAAGTACTTCAAAGCGTAACCCCAACTTCTATCCCGACACCCGCCTTAGGCGGCGTGGTCGGGACCCAATGAAATAATGTGCGGGCCCCCGCCCCTCTAGCGCGAAATTATATCATGGGAACAAGAAATCAAAATGAACGTAAATTCGAACAATGGATCGACGAAATTGATGGGGGACGAACCTATACAAGAAGAGTTCAAGGAAAGCATAGATGGTTTGCTCTCTATCATAAAAAGGTATCCAACACAGAAGAGACCCTGGCGTTTTGGCAGGAAATTTATGACCCATCAGGCATCCTGCGTGAAATTCATGAAAAATTTCCAGTGGATAAAGGCCATCGCAACGTGTAGAGTACCATTATGAAAATTAACCGACAAATTCTGGTAGAAAAAATTAAAAACTACCTCAACCACCAGTTAAGTTTAGATGAGCTAATCGATTGGGCGGAAAATGGTCTCATGGAAGCGGACCTTCCCGCAAAAGATGCACCGAAAATTTCTGCAGCTCTGGCCCAGATAGGCCTTATGAATGTGCGTGAATTCGGTCTGACCTGGGAAGAGTGTGACAAAATCCTCCATGAGATGGGATATACCGCCCACATTGAGTTGCATCCTGCTTGAAGATCCAGGAGACGGAGGTCGGAAATCAGAGCTCAGAGCTCAGAGCTCAGAGGTCGGAAGACGGAAGACGGATGTCGGAAGTCAGGGATCTACTCCCGGGGTCGGAAGTCAGGACAAAAACCCTCAACTAACCAACTACTTAACAACTCAACAACTCAACCAACAAAAACACCAAAAATCGAGGGTGACCCCTCAGTCCTCTGCCAGTGACCAATGACGCAGTGAAGCT
>JBBDUH010000039.1:0-1113 GCA_040904005.1 Minisyncoccota bacterium | reverse complement strand
CGAAATAGGCTCTTCGCCCCTCGGACGGCCGGGAAGCCAGCTCCCCGATCGACTCTTCGAGCATGTTCATCCCCCTCGCAGAGGGAGCGCTCAGGGCTGCAATCTGAAACCAGCGATCTTCAATGTGCGCAAACAACATGCGTTGGCGCATCTGTTGAATCCGGGGATTATCGAACTCCCCCAGGGTGAGAAGGAGTTGATAGCGCACACGCTCTGACGGATCCTTTTCCAGCTGCTGCAAATCGGCAACAAGAGAGGGATCCTGATCTGCATACAGCTCTGCCAGCTTGATGGCATTCTCGCGAACCCCCGCTTCCTCGTCTTCAAGGCCTGCGCGGATAAGGCCGGCCTCCAGGGCATCCAGTCCGTCAAGCGTCCATAGCGCATGCAGGCGGGCGAGAGCGCTTTCACTGTTCAAAACAAGTTCTTCCAACGGCTCCACAGCTCCGGGGTCCTGGCGGTCCACCAACAAGCGCTGGGCATGTCTGCGCCACCAGATGTTCTCATGCTCCAGGGTTTGAACCAGTTCCGTGGCTGTTGCAGCAGACAGGTTCAGACGGTTTAACCACTCAGCTCCCGACTCTCCACGGGGCGTGATACGGTAAATCCGTCCCCGATCCCTGCCGGCATAAATGTCATATTGTTCCATCGTCTGCTCATCCATCCACTCCGGGTGTTCAATAAACTGGCGATAATAGTCGATCACATACAGAGCCCCGTCCGGGCCGATATAAAAATTGACTGGACGAAACCAGGAATCGGTAGAGGCCAGAAACTCCCGGCCTTCAAATTGCCGGCGGGCTTCAAAGACCGAGCCCTTCTCAGTTACAATATCACTATGGACAAGATTATGTTGAGATTCCGCAACAAAACTGACCTTCTCATACCTCTCCCCCAGCCTGCCTGCCTGATAAAAGGTAATACCACTTGCAGAGGTAAAGACCCCGACACTTGTAAGCAACTGGTGTATGGGATTTTTTGTAATCGGAAATACCTCCTGGGAATGGACCGGTGAGTGATGGATGGCGGATCGAATCTGCAGATCGGGATTGCGATCCATATATCGTTTAGCGATCGCCTCATGAAAGCTGTGATTAGAGTTATTGATCAGGA
>JBBDUH010000038.1:0-1162 GCA_040904005.1 Minisyncoccota bacterium | reverse complement strand
GTAACTTATTGGTGTTTAATGTACTTATAACATAATGCCGATACCATGACAGATACCCAGCAACTTGGTCTGGCCGACCACCTGCTCAATTCCAGACGCAAACAGAGCAAAATGCTTTCCAAATTATTAAAAATCGATGAATTGGTGGATTGGAAGCGAGTGGTCGACCAGGTTTCGGTCATTGACAAAACCAAATCCGGCAAAGGTGGTCGCCCCCGCAAGGATCCGATGTGGATGATCAAGGCCATTTTCCTTCAGTATCTGTTCAATCTGAGTGATCCGCAACTGGAGGACCAGCTTATCGATCGATTGAGCTTTCAGCGATTTACCGGAATCAATCTGGATCAGCACATCCCTGATTTTACGACTTTTTGGCGCTTTAAGGAGGCGTTGATCGATCATAATCTGGATCAGAAGATTTTTGATGAGATCAACCGTCAGATTGAAGACCGTGGCCTGCTGGTTAAAAAGGGCACCATCGTGGATGCGGCAATCATTGAGTCATCAAACCGGCCGCTGTCTAAGCAAAAACGCCAGGAATTGAAGAGTGAGCCTTCCTCGCAGATCGATACCGACGCACGATCGACAAAGAAGAACAATTCCTGGTTTTTCGGCTACAAAGGCCATATTGGTGTCGACATCGAGTCCAAACTCATACGCAAGGCCACCTTTACCCCGGCCAGCGTTCATGACAGTACACAAACCGAATATTTGGTCAGCTATGACGAGGCTTCGCTTTTTGGAGACAAGGCTTATTGCAATGTCCGCCACAAGTATTCGGCACGACGCTATGGTTGGTATTATGGCGTATTGGAAAAGCCGGATCGCGGCCAGACCCTTTCTAAAAAACAGCATAAACGCAATAAACAGTGGTCCAGTGTGCGTGGAGCCGTGGAACATCCCTTTGCTCATATGAAAACGAAAGCCGGCTTAACAACCATGGCTGCCAAAAATCAGGCTCGCAACGGTCTGCGCTTCGTATTCAACTGTATCGGATGGAACCTGGAGAGGATGGTTTTCCTTGTCCATGGAACCAGATCCGTGGGATTGGTGGCTCTATGAAACACTCAATAAGTCAAAGAACAGTGGATTTTAGTGCTTCAAAGCTGATTTGCAAGCTATTTCGGGGCAGTCATGCTCACGATAAGCTGGGAATCAGCCA
>JBBDUH010000037.1:0-1221 GCA_040904005.1 Minisyncoccota bacterium | reverse complement strand
GAGCAGGCCGAAGACATCAAACATCAGGTCAGGTTCTACTCCGACATCAAGGAAGAGATCAAACAGGCCAGCGGGGATTACATTGACCTGAAGTTGTACGAGCCGGGCATGCGGAACCTGATCGATATGTATATCGATGCCGACCACAGCCGGAAGCTCTCGGCCCTGGATGATTTAACCCTGGTGGATCTGATTGTGAACAAAGGCATCTCGGCAGTGGATGATGTGATGTCAGAAAATGCCCGCAAAGACAGAGAAGCCGTGGCCGAGACGGTTGAGAACAACATCCGGAAGGTAATCATCGAGGAGCGGCCGGGGAATCCAAAGTATTATGAGAAAATGTCGGAGCTGCTGGAAGAGCTGATCCGAAAGCGTAAGAAAGAGGCGGCCGACTATGAAAAATACCTGAATGAGCTGGTGGAACTGGCCAAAAAAGTAAAGCGGACCGGAGGGCAGGAGGCCTACCCGCCAGAGCTGTCGAGCGACGGTCAAAAGGCGCTGTATGATAATTTAGAGGCAGACAAAGAGCTGACCCTGACGATTGATGAAACCGTCAAATATACGGCCAAAGACGGCTGGCGGCAGAACCGGATTAAAGAGCGGCAGGTCAAGCAGGCCATTAAAAAGAAGATTCCGGACGACATTGATATCGGGTTGGTTATGGAGGTGATAAAAAACCAAAATGAGTACTGAGCAGTTTCATATCGAGGTCTCAGACATCCGGGTGGATGTAGTCAAAAAGGATATCAAAAACCTCCACCTGGCGGTCTACCCGCCCACGGGCAGGGTGCGGCTCTCCTCTCCCAAATCGATGAAAACCGAATCCCTTCGTTTGTTTGTCATCTCTAAGCTGGGTTGGATCAAAAAGCATATCCGGGATATGCACACCCAGATCCGCGAGCCGGAGCGGGAATACATCCAGGGGGAGAGCCACTATGTGCAGGGCCGGCGCTACCTGATGAATGTGATCGAGGAGGAGGCCCCGCCGCGTGTCTTGATCCGGAACAAGACGTATATGGACTTATATGTTCGTCCGGGCAGTGATAAAGTCAAACGCGAAGAAGTGGTTAAAGAGTGGTACCGGGACCTGCTCAAAGACCAGATTCCGGCGCTGGTTGAAAAATGGGAAACTGAATTGGGGGTCGAGATCCATGACTGGGGCGTGCGGCAGATGAAAACCAAATGGGGCTCCTGCAACATTGAAGACAAACGAATCTGGCT
>JBBDUH010000036.1:0-1226 GCA_040904005.1 Minisyncoccota bacterium | reverse complement strand
GTTATGCCGAGCAAATTATCACAATGGCAATAGAGGTATGATATGGACGTAGCCGAGCTGTCGTCGCCACTCAACAGGCCAGTCCACGAAGCAACAAAGTCGACGATTCAGGGAATACGGCAGGATGCGTCGTTTTTCCTGTCGGAGGAGTATAGCCGGGTTGCCCGTATGTCAGCTGATGCTGGTGACTGGCGTCACTCCCTAGAGGAGGTAACGCCGAGCCTGGCCGCACTTGAGATGAAGGAACTCCACCTGTTGCCATACTCGCTCCTGGAGCGAGTGCGCGGCGGACTTTCTCGACTCAAGGACACCATTCGGCAAGTTAAGCCCACTTTGGAGCGCTCGAGGGGTAAGGAGTCGGCCCTTCCGCAGCAGGTAAAAGAAGAAATGAGTAGCCTTGCGGAAAGGTTGGTGGATGACCTTTCCGCTGCCGTTTCACTCCAGGTAGCGGTACGACTGAGAAAAACCGACGCCCAAGAAGTTAGCCAACTAGTGGGGTCGATTAAGAGAAACGCTGCAAAATCGGAGGAACTCGCTGGGAAAATTGAGGAAATGGCGCGAGCGAGCCAAGAGGCGACACGCAAGCTGGGTGTCGAAGCCAACGCCTCCCATTTCTCAAGGCAAGCCAGTGAACATGTAGTTGGCGGTCGCAAATGGCTCCTAGCAACAGCTGTCGCTGGACTTGGGACGGCAGCTTGGGCGTTGTCTGCCTACGACCATGCGCTTGACTTGATTTTCAGCGGCTTAACATCTGCTCAATTGGTGCAGGTGACCCTGGCAAAACTGGCCGTGTTCTCAGTCTTGGCAGCAGTAGCGATATGGTGCGGCACTATGTACAGAACTCATCGGCACAACTATGTTGTGAATCGGCATCGCCAAAATGCGCTTGCAACCTTCGAAACGTTCGCGAGTTCAACGGACGACCCACAGGTGAAACATGCGATTCTGACGCAAGCGACAGGCAGCATATTTCTACCTCAGCATACTGGATACGGTGGCTCTGACGGAGACCGTACCAATTCTCCGCAGGTAATTGAAATGGTGCGTAGCTTTGTCGCGCCAAAGGAGTGAGTACGTTCGGCATAACAATGGTTTGCTACTGACCGCAGGCCATTCCCCGGCGGCGTGAGCGTTGAAGAAGCGGGATCTGGGCGGGAACTTGATTCTTGAAGGGCGGCAGCAGAAACCAAACTCGTTATGACGAGTCAACGGACAACTTCTCTTTG
>JBBDUH010000035.1:5762-7354 GCA_040904005.1 Minisyncoccota bacterium | reverse complement strand
ACCCCAAAGACTGACTCCTTGAAGGTCAGTTCGACGTCTACTTGGATATCCTTCCCGACCGCCTGCTTGGTGGCCGTGCGCGCTCCACCACCAAAGAACTCAGAAAAGATATCGCCCATATTAAAGCCCTGAGCACCACCCGCCTGCTGGAAGCCAGAGAAACCATCACCAAAGCCACCAGCACCAGCCCCGGCCTGATCAAAATCGGATCCAAAGCGGTCGTACTTAGCCCGTTTGTCCTCATCAGAGAGCACGCTGTAGGCCTCGCTAATGCGCTTAAACTCCTCTTCATCACCATTAGACTTATCCGGGTGGTGCACGTGCGCTTTCTTGCGGTACGCCTTCTTTATCTCGCTTTGGGAAGCGCCCTTATCAACTCCTAAAATGTTGTAATAGTCTTTTGCCATTAATTAGCTTATTAGATAAAGCTCAATAGCTTTTCGGCAGCCACTTTCCTGATATTCATTATACTTGCTGCGTAAGACAACATGAGAGACTGAGTATTACTTCCTGACGTGGATTCGGAACCGATACATGCATGGTCTTGATGTATCGGTGAGAATTTAGCGTGGATTCTCGCCGGGAATCCGAGCGTACTCGTCAGGAAGTAGATACGAACGCTCTTTTTATTCTTCCTTCTCACTTTCGTCTCCCTGATCCTCATCCTCTACCTCTGCATCGCGGACATTGTCTTCTTTATTCTCAGAATCCTGCTTTTCTTGTGCCTGCTTAGCCATCGCCTCACCAATCTTCTGCATTGATTTTGAAAGCTTCTCAGTCGCCGCCTTAATCTCCTCAGTGTTATCACTCTCCTTCTTCTCCTTTAGATTCTTGATGTCAGCCTCAATCTCCTCAGCAACACTGTCGTCAATCGCTTCCTTGTTCTCCTTCAGGGCATCCTCGGCGGTAAAGACAATCTGCTCAGCCTGGTTCTTGGTATCGATCAGCTCCTTCTTCTGCTTGTCTTCCTCGGCGTGGGCTTCAGCGTCCTGCTTCATCTTCTCGATATCCTCATCTGAGAGATCGGAGTTGGCCTCAATCTTGATCGACTGCTCTTTACCGCTATTCTTATCCTTCGCGCTAACATGGAGAATTCCGTTAGCATCAAGATCAAACTCAACCTCGACCTGTGGCGTACCACGCGGAGCCGGCGGGATACCATCGAGCACAAAGCGGCCAAGCGACTTATTATCTGCCGCCATGGAGCGCTCACCCTGGAGGACGTGGATCTCTACTGATGTTTGGTTGTCCTGAGCTGTGGAGAAGGTTTTAGAACGACTGGTCGGAATCGTAGTGTTGGCCTCAATCAACTCCGTGAAGACACCACCCATTGTCTCAATGCCCAAGGACAGCGGAGTAACATCCAGGAGCAGGACATCCTGAGCATCACCCTGGAAGATTCCGGCCTGCACAGCAGCACCAAGCGCAACCACTTCATCCGGGTTAATTGATTTGTTAGCCTCCTTACCAAAGTACTCCTTTACCCGCTCGGTAATCTTCGGCATACGAGTCTGACCACCAACAAGAATAATCTCATCGATGTCCTCTTTCTTGAACGGAGAGGCCTCAATCGCCTTCTTGGTAATATCAAT
>JBBDUH010000035.1:1651-5662 GCA_040904005.1 Minisyncoccota bacterium | reverse complement strand
AGAATCATCGCTGAGATCTCCTCCGGACGGTACTGCTTATCACCCAGCTTTACAGACACGCCACCATTGTCACTCTCAGTGACTTCATACGGGACGATGCCTTTCTCCTTTGTAACCATATCCTCATTAAAACTGTGACCAATGAAACGCTTGATACCAAACACTGTGTTCTCTGGATTCGTTACGGCCTGACGCTTAGCTAGCTGACCAACCAAACGCTCGTTGTTCTTTGATAACGCCACCACTGATGGAGTGGTACGATTTCCCTCTCCATTTTCCAAGATCTTTGGTTCTCCACCCTCAAAAATAGCAAAAGCAGAGTTAGTTGTTCCTAAATCGATTCCGAGAATTTTGCTCATATATTTTACAAAAATTTACGTTATTAATAAATACAAAACTACTCCTCGCGAAACACCACTACATTAGCACTGCGGATCACGCGATCACCCAGCCGATAGCCGGCCTTCTCACACGCAGCCACTGTATCAACCATCTTCTCGTCATCAGCTGGCTCAGTATCAACCGATGTATGCAGCTGCGGATCAAACCGATCACCGACTGCAGGCACGACCGCCTCAACTCTGTGGCTCTTGAGAATACTTTTTAGTTGGTTGTAGATGTTCTCTACTCCACTCCGCCAATCAGTATCAACCTTGTTCCAGACCTCACTGTCAGCAAATGCCATATCGAAGCTATCAAGTACCGGCAGAATATCGGCAATTACTTCCTCAATCACTCTTGTGCGTAGGCGCTCGCGCTCCTGAGTAAAGTCCTTCTTTGTGTTCACCATATCTGCCTTCGCGCGCTGCCATCCGTCCAGATACTCCTGCTTCTGAGCTGTGCACTCCTTCAGATTATCGCGCAGACGTTTAACAAGATCCTTCGGTTGATCATCCGTGTCTGCATGATCTACGTCGCTTTCATCCTCAAGAACATACTCACCATCCTCTACAGGGTTTGATGATTCAGAATCTTCTAGGTTTGATTGTTCTTCATTATCACGATCATCCATAGGCTAGAAAGTTAGGACTTTAGTAAGCACGTCTCAACCATGCCACTCCTGGCTCTAATTGAAACTTCATTCCGGGAACAACTCTCGACCAAAGTCTATCGTTTAGACCACTGAGAAGACTTACGCGCCTTCTTCTTTCCGGGCTTCTTTCGCTCTACCATCCGTGGATCGCGCTTGAGATACCCTTTGTCCTTTAATGGTTTTTTGGCTTCATTTGCATGTTCGACGAGTGCTCGAGAAATACCGTGTCTGATGGCTCCAGCCTGTCCAGAAAGACCACTACCAGAAACATGAACTGATACAAAAAATGGATCAGTTATATCCTCAACGGTAGAGAATGGATCAGTTATCTGCAGGCGCATCTCTTCAGTTGGGAAGTACTCCTCAAGTGTCTGTCCGTTTACAATAACTTCAACCTTATCTCCGGCATACATACGAACACGGGCCGTAGCGGTTTTGCGGCGGCCTACTGATTCGATGTATTCTCCTGACATTTTCTTTTCGTAATCGGTCATCGTAAGATATTGTACTAAATTCTAGCTTAATTTCAAATAATCACTACTCCTTAATGCTAAGGTTCTTCATCATTAGATCACGGAGCTTGTTGTCCGGCAGCATGCCACGCACTGCCCGACGAACCAGTTCACCATACCCCTTCTTTACTACCACCTCACTTGCTGTCTCGATCTTGCGCCCACCCGGATAACCAGAGAAACGATCATACTCCTTGGTACTAAGCTTTTTGTCAGAAATATCAAGCTTCGCAGCATTCTCGACCACCACAACAACATCTGCCACTTTGTTGCGAGCAAAGTCGACACTGTCCTTCCCCATCAGTTTTGTGGCGATTTCAGTAGCTAAACGACCTAACTTGCGGCCGGTAGCATCAAAAGTATGAGTTGTAGTTTCTGTCGTAGACATAATATAAAAACTTAAGCGTCGATCTTCTCTTCCTCAACAAACTGTATAATCGCCTCAGAAGCCCCATCACTTCTGCGCGGTGGCAGCTTAACAATACGAGTGTAACCACCCGGTCGCTCGATGTATCGTGGAGCAATCTCTTCGATAAGTTTAGCTGCTGTATCTTTGCGACCCTTCAGTCTCTTTATGATCAAACGACGAGTCTGCTGATTGTCCTCGGCTGCTCGCGTAATCAGCTTCTCCACAAATGGGCGTAACGCTTTTGCCTTTGCCTCTGTGGTCTTGATCTGTCCATGCTCAACCAGCGCTTCTGTTAAAGAAGCAAGTAACGCTTCGCGTTGGTTTTTTACCCGACCGAGTTTTTTCTGTTTAGCGTGATGCTTCATAAATATTTTTTACTCCTCAGAAAGAGTAGCATTGTTTTCATCCAGCATGTCCTCAATTTCATCCACTCCCTTCTTTCCTAGTCCGTCAACCACAAGCAGGTCTGAGCGAGTCTTCTTCACCAAGCCGCCGGCCGTACGAATACTCGACCGCTCAAGTGCATTGGTTGTACGTGTTGGCAGATCAAGATTTTCGATCCGAGTCTTTAGGAATTCAGCAAGCTCACCATTGGAGTCCTTTTCTGACTCTGCTCCCTCGTCTTCCTCCTCTACAATCTCCGGCTCCGGGCCACGCACTGGCTCCTTGATATCAATCACTGCCTGCAGCTGGCGAATCATGGTTAGAACCGATGTCTCGAGTGCCTCCCGTGGTGTCAGTGTACCGTCAGTCTCAATGGTGATTTCAAGGCGGTTAAAGTCAGTTCGGTCACCAACACGCATTTCCTCTACCTCATAATTAACCAAACGAATAGGGCTAAAGGCAGCATCAACTGCAATCTCACCAACACTCACTTTTCCATTTTTATGATCCTCTTTACTAATGTAACCAAGACCACTTTCGATGTTCATCTCAATGTTTACCTCCGTACTTTTATCGGTAATGTTGAAAAGAACAAGATCCTCATTGATAATTTCTAGCTGACCAGGTGTTTCAATATCACCAGCCTTAATCTCACCTACTCCACTTACCGAAAGAGTGGCTGTCTGTGGTTCATCGGTAGTAGCCTTGAAACGAACATTCTTCAAACGCATCAAAATATTAATTACGTCTTCCTTTACTCCATCAATGGCTGAGAACTCATGCTCCACTCCGTCAATCTTGATTGAAGTGATAGCCGTACCTGGGAGTGATGAAAGAATAATGCGACGCAGTGAGTTACCGAGTGTATATCCATAACCAGGATAAAGTCCGTCAATTTTGTACTTCCCAAAAAAGCCGTCCTCTTTGACGACTTCTGGCTGTGATGGAAATGTGATTTTGGTAGATAGCGACATTCTAAAATTCAATTAACGCGTAAAAAGTATCGGAAACAGACAAAGAATACCGTATTTTTGACTGTTTTGCAAACCCAGGAGACCGTCTAGAGTCTATTACCGACTGTAGAACTCAATCACTGATGTGAGATCAAATATCTCTACAGTTGGATCAAATGTTGGCACTGCCTGAATACTGGTAGATAACTTATCTCGATCAACCGATAACCAACCCGGGGCCGAGTAGCCCTCGAAGCCCTCCTTGGCCTCGAGGAATGGTCCTTTGTCCTGGCTTTGTGGACGCACCGATACATCATCTCCGGTCCTCACTGTGTATGAGGGTACATCAATACGGCGATCATTAACGAAGATATGGCCATGCACTACCAGCTGCCGTGCCATCTGACGACTCTTGGCAAAACCAGCTCTAAACACAACATTATCAAGGCGAGATTCTAAATTCTGATAAAGAGCATTTACCGGTCGCTCATTAGTTTGTGCTGTGGCAGTTTTAACGTAATTTCGGAACTGCCTTTCCTGAATTCCGTAGCTGTAACGCACCTTCTGCTTCTCTTCAAGCTGCATTCCGTAGTTAGACTGGCGACGACGGTACTTCTGCTCACCCCGAGACTTTGAAGTCTCGAACTTTTGTGTCTGACATTTCTGGAATACTCCAGAGCCAAGTCGTTTACAGATTTTATATCGTGGTCCAATTTGCAT
>JBBDUH010000035.1:0-1551 GCA_040904005.1 Minisyncoccota bacterium | reverse complement strand
CCGGCACCTGTTCCCTTCACTATAACAGTTGCCGTCTTAGCATTTAGTGCCTTCGCCTTTTCACCCACAAGTTCTCCAGCCTTAGCGGCCGCAAAAGGGGTGCCCTTCTTTGCTCCCCGAAAACCAAGAGCTCCAGAAGATGATGTAAAGAGAACATTTCCCTCTGTATCTGTCAGTGTCAACATAGTGTTGTTCTGAGTAGCGTTGACATAAAGACGAACCGCCGAAAGCTGTCGCTTGGTCGTTCTCTTGAATCTTTCTGCCTGCGACTTAGTGTCGACGACAGTCCCTTCTTTTTTTGCTACTCGTTTCTTACCCATAATATATATTATTTCTTTTCTACACTACGCTTACCACTACCAGCTGTCTTATATCCTTTGTAAGGACGATTAGTACGAGAGTTGGTCTGAGTGTTCTGGCCATGAGCTGGTAGATTCTTTGTGTGGCGTGTTCCGCGGTAAGTAGAAATGTCCTTCAAACGCTTGATATCATTTTCTTTCTTGCGGCGCAGGTCACCCTCAACAGTAAAGCCTTCGATGATTTCACGAATCTTCTTGTCCTGCTCTTCAGTAATGTCCGCTGCCTTAGTATCGTGACTTAGATCAAGTGTATCAAGAATCTCGCGTGCACGAGACCGACCAATTCCATAAATAGCCGTTAAGCCAACGGAGAGGTGTTTATTGTCGTCAATTGTGATTCCTTCTATACGCATAATTTTAGCTTTTAGCTGATAGCTTACTAGTTTCGAACTAAAAAGCCAATAAGCTGATTACTCACTCTATCCTTGTCGCTGCTTATGTCGCGGGTTTTCGCACGTCACATACACCCGCCCTTTACGACGGACAACTTTGCATTTAGCGCAACGTTTTTTAACTGAAGATTTTACTTTCATCACGATTAGAAAATTAAAGTATTACTTGTTATAAGTATCTGCCCGATTATTTAAAAGTATAGTCAATCTGTTTATCCTAGACCATCTTTTAATTTTCTAACGGGATTCATGAAAACTTATAACCGACGTGTGATACGTACCTTACCACCATATGGATTGTCATGGAAGAGCACCTCGTCACCAATCAAAACGCGAATGTGATAACGTTTCATTTTTCCCGCCAAATAAGCGAGACGATTTTCACCATCCTCTGTCTCAATACGAAACATTGTATTTGGTAATGCTTCGATGATGGTGGCTTTTTTTTCCTCTTCCTGTTTCTTTGCCATTTGACGAGTGCAATTGTAGCAAATGAGCGGCCTACGTCAACTATTAGCTTATTAGCTAATAGTTGAGTTAGCTTTCTTAATCATCTTCCTAGCGATCTAAGAAGCTATGGCTAGTTAGCTAGATTCCTTACAACTGTAATTTCCTCAGCATTAGCTGGCAGTGTTTGTTTCCAGAATGGTCGGGTGACAACCTCAGCTTCCTGAATACCGGCATAGTTAACCAAGACTTCATTTAGACGGTCCTTCTGCAGTCCGCGTAGGTCGCGCACCAGCGCCCGTTCGTCATACTGCCAAACAATCTGGGAATCCCCTGTGAGTGAGAAGCTAAAG
>JBBDUH010000034.1:0-1268 GCA_040904005.1 Minisyncoccota bacterium | reverse complement strand
TCGGCATACTCCTTTTTTTCCTTTCTCTTTTGCCTTGCGGTTTTTTTCGTTGGCCGTCCCTTTGGTGATGCCGTGAGCCTTATGTTCCGCTGTTTGCACCACTCCCTATTCTCATTGGTGGCATAAATCTTGTCTGCCTGGATAAGCTCGGGGTAGTGCCCGAACAGCAGGCGGTAGGACTCGGCCTGCTTTTTCAGGTCAGCGCTTTCGTTGTAGGCATCCCAACTGAGCGTGTCGTTGATAAGGTAACCGTCACTGAGCGAGAGCCCCAGCTTGGAGCCGAACTCCACGGGGGCACCCTGCTTGCCCCTTACTATCGGTCGAACATGGGGCTGTGATATGCTTACGATGCGATCATCGCACCTGTGGGTTTTCTCATCGTACATCTGTCTTTGCTGATGGTACAGGGTGTGGATGACCCATAGCTGCCTTTGGTATTTGTGCGCAAGTGGGAAGGGCTCGCTGCCCAAAGGACCGAGCATTGTATCGATGTGGCCGAGGTTGCGCTTTACGCAGTTCAGCAGGTAGCGCAGTGCCTTGCGTACCGATTTGGCTGACTTTTTCTTCTTCTTGGCCTCCCTCAGGTATCGGTTGTGGGCCAGCTTGCGGTATGTCCTGGGCTTGACGGGGAACTTGTCTCTATTGTGTTCGAAGAGCATGTCGATAATGGCCTCGGTCTTGAGCCGGGCCTCGTTGACCAGGGACAGATCGTTGGGGTAACGGATGTACTGGTCCGCTACCGTGGCGTCTATTTTGAGCTGCCCTTTGTTTGTTCCCTGCTTTTGCTGCCCGGGCTGCGAGTGCCTGATGACAAGGTCGGTGAACGCGTTGAAGGTGTCATCGCCAAGCTTCTTCCTCATCTCTACAAAAAGAGTTGGTGAAAACAAGGGCCTGGGCGTATAGTCCTGCAACCCCAGGAAGAACTGCATGTAGGGGTTTTCACTTATGACCTGGACGGTTTCCTCGTCTGACATCCTGGACTTGTGCTTGATAATGAAAGCGCCTATCACTATGCGCGGATCGACAGTGCCCGCCCCGGACCACTGGCTAAACTTCTTGGTATAGACACCCACAAGCTTGTCCCACGGGAGCAGGGAGGCAAGCTGTACCCACCTGTTCTCGGGGTCGAGCTTTAGTTGGTAGAGTGATGAGAATTCTTCAATTTTGGTCTGGAACTGTGAGGTATAGCGTATCATATGCAAGGTTATTTAGCTATATTACAAATAACCCTGCATTTAAACAAGCCTTTTTATCAACAAAACCTTTGT
>JBBDUH010000033.1:0-1268 GCA_040904005.1 Minisyncoccota bacterium | reverse complement strand
ATCGAACTCCAAAGGGCGGCGTCATAGACATCCATATCAAGGGGCAGCCCGTGTCGCAAGCAGTCGATCAACCGCCAATCCATCAGGGTATCCATTCCCCCGTGTCCGCCTACCTCTCTGGCCATTTCTCCAACTCTTGTGGTAATTTCAGGGGTATATTTCTCTTTAAGTTTTGCAACCTCTTCTTCCGGAAGCCATCCGTCGTGACTGGTTGCGACTCTTGCCGGAAGGGGCCATTTTCTGGCAACCCCTTCTGTACCGCTTATCAGGTGAATTCTGGAGTAGGGACGTGGCGAACTCGTATCGTGCTGGAGCATAATCGTTCGCCCTTTCCGGGTACGTATGGTGGTTACATTCATATTGCCGCGAAACTCCCTGCCGAGATAGGACTCATAATAATCGTCTTCAACGGCAAGCTCTTCCATCAACCCACCCATGATGAAATCCTCGCTGGAAACCGATACCAGATAATCCATCTGGTCCCCATAGTTAAGATCCATTGACTGAGCCAGGGGGCCCAGCCCGTGTGGCGGATACAGATTTCCGTTCCTGCCGGCGTTTTCCTCCAGGCGCCACGAACGATAGCCAAAAGCGTCGTGCTTGTCCCTTTTCCACCGACTTCTGTCGGAGACTCTGTCATGAATATACGCGCCTTCACCGTGTATAATCTCACCGAAAAATCCATTTCTAGCCATGTTCAGGGTCACCATTTCGAAAAAATCATAGCAGGCATTTTCGAGCATCATGCAATGCTTTCGCGTACGTTCGGAAGTTTCTACCAGCTTCCAGCATTCCTCAAGGGTTTGGGCTGCCGGAATCTCCGTTGCGGCGTGTTTGTCAGATTCCATGGCGTAAACCGCCTGAAGAGTGTGAAGATGCCAGGGGGTACAGATGTAGACAAGGTCGATGTCCTCCCTATCGCACAATTTCTTCCACTCGTTTTCTCCTCCCGAATACCCATCCGGATTGTGGGGGGTATTTTGCAACGATTCAATTCCATCATTTACACGCTCAGGGACAAGATCGCACACGGCTTTAATGTCCACTCCTTCAATACGACTCAGTCTCTTGAGAGCACCGCTCCCCCGGCCTCCAATCCCTATTAGACCGATACGCACTGTTTCCAGCGGAGGAGCCGCATAGCCGTGCATATTGAATTGTTGATGATGAGTGTATTGAAAGGGGCTCTCTTCAGCAGGTCGGCGGTCACAACTGATGAGGCCGGCTCCAGCCAGGCCGAGACCTGCGATTCCGGTGAATTTCAGAAA
>JBBDUH010000032.1:0-1289 GCA_040904005.1 Minisyncoccota bacterium | reverse complement strand
CGCTCGATAGCCCCGTGCGGAATCCCGTCTCGTGCCGGAAGCTGAGTGTTTTGAAAATCCGGATGGCCAACGGGAAACGGCCGCTCGTCTTGCTCACTTTCTTTTAACTCGCTGAGGACTTGCCGTTCCCAGTTTGCCAATGAATCTGAAAGCGATTGGGCTACGTCGGGACGCTGATCGGCGATATCGTGGTTCTGCCCGCGGTCTTGCTGAATATTATGAAGCCGTCCTTCATGATCGAGCCTCCACTGCTGAGACCTCACGCTGGTTCGTCCGTTCCAGTGGCTGTAAATAAGGCGATCATCCAAAGAGTCCGCTTCACCCAATAGCAGTGGTTTAAGACTGATTCCATCAATCGGATTGTTGGTTTCAAAAGAGATCTCCGCCAAACCGGCAAGAGTTGGAAGCAGATCAATACCAGCAGCAATCTGATTAATTTCTACTCCTTTCTCAATCATTCCAGGCCACCGGATAAAAAACGGAGATCGCACACCGCCCTCATCAATGCTGCCCTTTCGTCCTTTCATTCCGCCATTCCAGCGCCAGCTATTGGGGCCGTTGTCACTCATGTAGATTACAATGGTATTTTCCTCTAAATCTAAATCCTTCAGCTTTTGATTGATACGCCCTACATTCCAGTCAATATTCTCCACCATCGCCAGGGCTGCGGTTGTAAAGGTGGTGTTTTCTAATTCAGGATCACGGTGACGCATCTCTATACCTCTATCTTCAACCCGCTGCCACCACTCATCCGGCACCTGCATCGGTGAATGGGGAGTGTTGTAGGCAAGGTAAGCGAAAAAAGGGTCTTCCCGGTGTTTTTCGATAAATGACATCGCCTTGTTTGTAAAATCATCCACGATATACCCTTCCCCCTGAACCAACTCCCCGTTGTGCTCCAGGAATTTGGAACTGAAGTAATCGCCCCAGTGACCGGAGGCAAAACCGTAAAACTCATCAAACCCGCGGCCATTTGGGTGATAGGGATATTGCATGCTGTTATGCCACTTGCCAAAAATACCGGTTGCATATCCGGCTCGTCCAAACACCTCGGCCAGTGTCGTCTCATCCAGATCCATTCGTTCGCCACCGGCTGATGTGCCATATACTCCACTCCGCGGATGATACCGTCCGGTTAAAAGCTCCGCGCGGGTCGGGGAACAGACCGGGCTCACATAAAAATTGGTAAACGAAGCTCCCTCAACTGCAAGCGAATCGATGTTTGGCGTTCGGATATTTTCATTTCCGGAATAGCTCAGATCTCCCCAGCCCTGGTCGTCTGAAACGAT
>JBBDUH010000031.1:0-1310 GCA_040904005.1 Minisyncoccota bacterium | reverse complement strand
GGTACCTTGCCGCTGAGGCGATGTGGCTGTGTGGAGTGGAGTGCCTGCACTCCTCTCCACTCCACACAGCCACTCGCCCAGCGGGGCATTTTACCGGATAAAAAAAAGGTGATACCCTGTTGAAAGGCTCCGACTCGCGGAGCTGCTAACCGGACAGCGTGCTTAACGCATCTGTCCATAATCCATACAGGAGTATCACCCATGAATAATCCTTCCGTATTCAAACACGTAAATCAAGATATCTGTGAAATTTTCGAACGGGCAGAACACCCCAAAAAGGTGATCGTTGTCGCGTTGGATTATGCGAAGCAGACGCACACGGCCCTCATTTGCAACGGGGCCGGGGCATCACTGAAAGCCCCTTTCGATGTGGAAAACAGCCCTGAAGGTTTGCGGTTTTTGCAACATCAAATTGAGGCGTCCATGCGCCGCCACGCGATCCCGGCCCGGCAGGTGGTCATAGGCGGGGAGGACTGCGGGAGCTTCTCGCTGAACTTCGTTCACGCCTTGGGCAGGATGGGGTATCTTGTGATCGGTGTCCACGCCAAGGAGGCAAAGAACCAAAGGGAAAATTACCAGGCATCCACAGACAAGCTGGACCTTTTGGGCATCGTTAAAATGCTTCTGGACCGACGGGGTTCCACCCGGTCACGGAAAATATCCGCCGAGAACTCCTTGCGCAACATCACTCGTCACCGGGCCGCAATGGTTAAGAATAAAACGGCGTTGCGCAATCGAATCCACAGCCTGGTCGACCAGGTATTTCCAGGGTTTCTGGATGAAAGCAAAAGCGGCATTCCTCCTTTTACCCCGGCTTCCTGCTGGCTGATGCGCTACCGGTTTTCCCCGGCGCATTTTCGCCGGAGAAAGTTGAAGGTCCTGGTAAGGGAATTACAAAAATACGGTGTCAAAGAGCCCCCAAAAAAAGCAGCGCAACTCTTGGCATATGCGGGTGAAGTTCTGGAGGCTCCGCCTGAACTGGTGGGCACCCTGCAAAGCTCCCTGCACAACGAAATCCTTTTATATACAGGTCTTTTGGACTGTATTGAGCAAATCGAGAAAGAGATCGCCCTCTTGTTGGCCCCCACACCCGGTGCCTTGCTGACCACCATCAAAGGCACCGGGATTACCCTGGCGGCCGGGGTGAGCGCGGAGACAGGCCCCATGGCCTTTCAGAACTCGCTCAGGAGGTTGACATCCTATGCGGGCATCGTGCCCAGGGTCAAACAAACCGGCGGACCTGAAAGCGCGGCATCGCATGGAACCGTCTCCAGGCGATGCAACCGTATCCTGAAAAATTACCTCGTGCA
>JBBDUH010000030.1:0-1334 GCA_040904005.1 Minisyncoccota bacterium | reverse complement strand
CAACAACTTACAGAATTTTTATCCCCTCTAATTCTGAACCCCGAGAGTTGAGCTTTACAATAAAACATTAGGAAATTGTATTTTAAGAACGATTTATTAAGCTAACATTAACAATGCATTAGGTTAATTAAAGCAACATTCCTGAAATTTCATCAGACCTCCATTGAATGAGAATTACATGATGGAGGGGTAAGTGTGTGCTGATGGAGGTTTACAGGCAGCTATTTGGCGGTGTCGAAGGCCTTGTAGAGGGACAATGTTGTTCATCAATATAATTTTAGAGGTCTAATTGTAGCTTTGAAACATTACCTCATTGGCTATATCCTGCCTGTTTGGGTCCTGAGCTGTTTCTGGCTGCCGGAAACGGCAAAGGGTGTGGCATCGGAAGAAATCTCCGGGTGGACTGAACTTACCCTGGAGTTTGTCGAAACCGATGCTGACGGAGAGCGGACTGAATCGGGTCCGATTCTTGCTGATTTGCTGGCTGAAGAGGGGGAGACGTGCGTGGATCTCATTTCCGGTTCGAATGCCGTTGCCGGTGAGGTTTGTGTGGAAAACGATTCAGATAATCTTTCCGTCACGTATACGACCACCGGTAGCTCGAATTTGGAGTTAACCCATCTTGCCGTCTCTGCAGATGAACCCGGCGGGGGAGAGTGGATGGAGAACGACTGGCAAAGTCCCAGCGGCAATGCTAATCGCGGTAAGTTTCCCTATAGTACCAACCATGCTTCCAATACAGATACCTATACCTATACCCTTTCTCTTTCTGATATCACCGGAGGAGTACAGGCGGATGATAAACTTTTTATTTCGGCCCATGCAGTCGTTCAAAGCTATGGATCTTCCTGGGGAGAGGGCACGCTCTTTCGGGTTCAAGGTAACGAGGCGATGTATTTCGGTTATACCGTAGGGGAAGGGTCGGATGAAGAAGAGGATGATACGGTCTCGTCTGATTTGTCGCTCGATGCGCCCTCATCGCTGACCCACCGGGCTTCGGACGGCTCGAACAAGGGCAACACTTCCCTGGATGTGACCTACAGCTATACCGAGGTCGAGCCGGATGCAGTTACGATCACCTTTGACGACGGGTCGGGCAATACGGCTACCTATAACATCGATGACAGTGGGTACGCCGGAGACAACAGTGAAAAGACCGTCTCGTTGGACCTGACCAGCCCGGCTTCAACGGGCGGCAGCGGATTTGTGGATGGCTCAACGTATGATATTACCGTGGAGGCAACCGACAATGCCGGGAACAGCTCGTCGGTGACGGGAACCAATCTCCTGGAGGTGGACAATACACGACCTGTATTTGGTTCATCATTGGTGAA
>JBBDUH010000029.1:0-7999 GCA_040904005.1 Minisyncoccota bacterium | reverse complement strand
GATGTTCCCAGCGCAACACGGTGCCGAGTCTGAGGTGATTTGCTGCGTAGATGTTGTAGCCAGCTAGGCATGGTAGCTAGAAAAATTAAGCGCTTTCCGGGATTATAATTTCGATATCAGTCTCTCGGCCAGACAGATCACTCGGGCTGATGGTCAGTTTATCGGTTGGCTTTACATCCTTCCCTGCCTCATCAATAAACTTCTTCAGCTGTTCACTATCGGGACCATCGAAGTGAGTCGGGATCACAATCTTCGGCTCAATCTGCACTGCCAACTTGTAAGCATCAGCCGGAGACAGCGTCGGCTCTCCACCTATCGGTACGAAAAGAATATCAATACTCTCCATCAACTCCTGCGCTCCTTGCGGTAGTTCACGGCTAGCAACTGGACCCATGAAGCAAACATCCATATCCTGAAGGCGAAAAACATAGATGGTGTTGATGTGGAAACCACCACCATACTGCGACTCACCAGCAAACCCGTTGATGGACATGCCGTCGACCTCATACTCACCCGGCCCATACAGCACAACCGGCTCCTTGTCTCCAGCCGTCATCATATCACCGCCAGCAAAATCTTCGTGCCGGACTGACTGTAAGACAATATCAGCACCAAAACGAAGCGACTTGTACTTTGAGTCATTGCTTGGTGGATTGGTGGCAATAACCACATCTCCATACTGCAACTTAAAGCATTCTAATCCATTGTTTGTGATAACCATATGTAGTTAGTATAACATTTCTTTATCAAGGTGTACCGGCCAAACATTCTACCAGCCAGCATTAAGAAAGTTTTCGCGATTATAATTGTGCTGATCCAGTGTCTCGGCAAAGTAAAAATTACCGGCGCGGTCACTCAGATAGAAAATATCCTCGGTCTTAATCGGATCAATGGTTGCCTTGATCGCTTCTAGCCCTGGGTTAGCGATCGGTGTTGGTGTTAATCCAGTATTGACATGTAAATTATAGGGAGAATCAATAGCTAAGTCTTCTCGTGTAAGATCGTATGTACTTTTACCAAGTAGCGGGGCAAACACAGCATCCACCTGCAGTGGCATACCGATGTCAATCCGATTCCAAAGCACTCCGGCAATCCGGCGCCGATCATCATAATTGGCTGCCTCTCGTTCAATCAACGAGGCCATCTTAATAACATCTTCCAGTGGACGGCCGAAAGATTTAATTTCTAGCTCAAGTACCTGTATTTGTTGATAGAAATTACTCCTCATTATCTGAATCACCTCTTTGGCCGTAGCATCCGGATGAAGATGATAAGTGTCCGGGTAAAGATATCCCTCCACCTGTGCAGCAGTATCTAGAAACTTACTCCGAGAAAAATTAGCTTCTCCTAACACTTCTACTAAACGGTTGGCGATCTGCTCGTTGGTAAATCCTTCCGGAATAACCACCTCAGCCTGAGGAATCCCAAACGCACCCGCACGCAAACGACGCACAACCTGCGCCGCACTTAATCTATCATTAAAGGAGTACATACCCGCCGCAATGCTACTGCTGGAAATACGAAACGGAATAATGATTAATTCTGGACTATAGATAACTCCCTCGGCAGCCAGGGACTGAGCCACCTCAGTAATCGACGCACCGCGTGGCACCTCAACTGTCGAGGCACTAAAGAATGGTGGTGGCACCAACCACATTACTGCAGGAATAATAAGAAAGATAAATCCTAGCAAACCCCCCAGCAGCACCGATTGTAATGATGATATATGCATGTGACTTAGAATCTTAGAAACTATCTACCATCTCACATAGGAAGATCTGATGGTGGCTGTGACTTCTTTGACTCAATACGCTTAAAGGTTGGTGTCTGCGATACCTGACCAGGAAAGTGAAAGAGAGTAGCCAGTTCTTCAGCACTAACTACAAACGGCTTTCTTTTGTACGGTGAATAAAAAAAGCTCCGCCGGCGATAGGAGTCGAAAAGTTCTTGGCGAACCTGATTCTTTCGCCGATCTTTGTAGTCCTCCCATGGGTAATCAAACTTTGTCATACCACCGGTTGGCTTAAAGCCATTACGACCTTTGGCATTAAACTGTTTAAAGGACCCGATCATACCAACAATATTAACCGGTCTAAACTTACCTTCTTCAGCAATATAAACCCCACGAATACCACAATCAAAGCCGATCTTGGAAATATTGCGCTCAATTGCTTTGATAGTCTCCTTTTCTTCCTCATTAAAACTTGGTGAAACGGATTTTTCTTCTGCTGTTTCTGGCAACTTAGTTTTAGTATCTCGCTTCATTAGTTTATCAACCAACGCATCCCCCTCATCCTGCCATTTTGTAGTGCCAAAAATACTACCCGGCTTCTTCCTTCCGTCATGAGCGCGAACAACAATCTGCAGCCAGATCTGTTCACCAGCGCGAGCGGAGCCTAAGTACTCTAGCACAGGAGTAAGTGGATCCACCTGATTTTCCTCTTCTTTTCCACCAGTAAACTCGTAATCAATGTAAGTTTTTAGCGGGTAGGCGTCATCCTTGGTTAAAGTAAACTCAGCTCCCCACAGCTCAAACATATCGGTATCGAACTTCAGGAAGTTCGTGTAATCCGGTACCTCTGTCACCTCCACGTCAGGATACTGAGCATAGATATTGTACTCAACAATCTCGCGAAAAAACTTCGATGTCCAGACAAACATATGAATCTCACCCTCAACAGAGATAAGCTCGAGCGAAAACCAGGCCCGAACTCGCCCTTCCCAAAACTTACCAATCCACTTTCCGGGTATGCTTGTTTGATGCAGAGCATGAAGCACCAACTCCATCGCCTGCGGTGATTTTGTTTGTTCCTTCGGAAGGGTTATTTCTAGCAGGACAAAATCCTCATTGTGAATATACTGTCGCTGCACATAAGCCATCCAGGAATGGTAAAAAAATGCCCCAAACAAAAGCGGCCCCCAGAGAGGGAACCAATCTAAGAGCACCGGGCCATACTGCCCAAAAAAGGAAATGAATGGTTCATAAAATCCCGCTGTAAAATAATCAATCATACTAAAAACTGTCTAATATCTCGCTATGTTACATTCATGCGCATACTCAATCTGTAGTATATCACTGTTCGCCGGCCCCCACTTCGCCAAAACTAAAAAGAGGTGAAGAGAGGTGATGTAGAAAAGTATCCAGACTTTATGCATAAAAAAATACCGGCTGAAAGCCGGTATTTTTACTTCATCTGAAAATACATTTATTCTTAAGACGGAACTTTTAAGCAACTGTGTACTTACCGTCGCCTGATTTCTTGAAGTTGTCTTCGTTCTGAAGATTGACGATAACCGTGTTCGGCTTTACGTAACGCTCCTTCAGAACCTTATCGACAACCTCATCGCGAGTTAGAGGGCCATCGCGCTTAAGAATTTTCTCGATCACCTCACGCACAACCCCGGTCATGTAGCCCCATTCCTTGAGTGCGTACAGACCACGACCAACCAGAACGAAGCGTTCGTCCTTAATTAGCTCATTGTGTGTTGTAGCCTCGTGTGCCTTCTTGTCAAAAAGATTCTTTATCTCTTTGGTAACTTCACGAAAGTGAAGCGGGCTGCCGTGCTTACGGATTACCAGGTAAGCGTAGTCACGTACACCCTTCACACGCACATTAGAGCTGTCAGCGTGACCCCATTCACCAAGGGGATTTTCATCAACTTTGCGAGACAAAGCCAGCCAACGACGCAGTACCTCTTCATTATCCAGGTGATGACTATAGTCATCCGGCACATCAGTGATGTGGTTCACGAAACGCTGAATCATCTCTTCTTCAGAGATGAGCTCATCCAGTTCAAGCTCGCTGTGAAGCTCTTCGAGCGCAGAGTGAATTGCACTAGCTACACGATTATCAACGTGCCAACGATCATTAAAGTGCTCATCGCCACGGTGGCGAGTAAAGGCATCATCAAGATCAAGCAGAAGGTAAACATGATTATGAGTAGATTTTCGATTTGAAATATGATTGAGAAAATGCTCCTCCGGCACAATCACACCGAGAGAGTGAAATACCTCCTCAAGTTCAGAAAAAGTTTCCTTCTCCTGACCATAGACATCAGACTCACGAATCTGACGTAGAGCGTCGGCCTCAATCTGACGAACTCGCTCACGGGTAATACCATAACGATTCCCGATGGATTCGAGAGTTTCTGTTTCATCTTTGCCTCCAAGCCCGTAGCGGGAGGTGATGACATCCTGCGCTCGATCAGATAGACCTGATCGCAGGGCGCGGGTTACTTTACTGGGTTGAAAACTTAGTACGCTCATAGTAAAAATTGTTAATTTTGCATATAGATTGCCTGACACTTTCTGTACAGGTCTTATGGCTTAATAATTTTTGGTACCGTATCGGCGGCTGTGGCCAATAGTCTGAAAAGTATATCTTTTTTTCAGACATAAGTTTGGGCGATGGTATCCCGCCTTGGCGGGATTACCCAGCCCTCACTTAACATACTGGAATTTTACCGCATTTAGATACCTATGTCAATCATTTTCTAGTAACGAAATTAACCAGCCGGCTGGGTACGTAAATATGCCTAATTTCAGGATTACTTTCTAAGTATTTTGCCACATTTTCTTCTTCTCTGGCTGCGGCTAAAATTTCCTTTTCGTCAGCTTTTGCCGAAATTTTGATCTCGCCCCGGACCGTTCCATTAACCTGGACAGCAATGGTCACCTCCTCGACTACAAGTGCTTTTTCGTCATACTCCGGCCAGGCCTGCTGGTGCACCGAACCTTCCCCGCCCAGCTCGTGCCACAGTTCCTCGGTGATGTGCGGAGCAAATGGAGCCAGTAATCGTAAGAAGACTCGAAATTGTTCCTTAGTCGTCTTTCGTTTTGCTTCATTAACATACTCCATCATCGCACTCAATGCTGTATTGAACTTTAAAGCTTTCGTGTCCTCAGTTACGCTCTTGATTGTTTGGTGTAGTTTTTGCTCAATCGATTCATCTGGTTCATCTACGAGATTACTCTGCATCGCCCACGCCCGTTCCAAAAATCGCCGCACACCGGCAATACCACCCATATCCCACGGGTATGTACCCTCTTCATTGTATGGACCAATGAACGCCAAATAAGCACGGACTGAGTCACCACCAACCTTTTCCACCTGATCATCCGGATCGATAACATTTCCTTTACTCTTTGACATCTTATTTCCGTCTGGACCAAGAATTAGCCCACGGTTCATGCGGCGCTTAAAGGGTTCTTCTCCATCGACAAATCCAAGGTCAGCCAGAGCCTTGTAGAAAAAACGAGCGTATAGAAGGTGCATGGTGGTGTGTTCAGCGCCACCGGAATAAAAATCTACCGGCATCCAGGTATCCCTTGCAGATTGCGACGCAAAATCTTCGCTATTGTCTGGATCAATATAACGTAAGAAATACCAACTGGAATCAATAAAAGTATCCATCGTCTCAACTTCCGGAGTCCAACCCGTACCGAATATTTTTTCAGTACGTTCTTTGAGTTTTTTAGAACTGGCCAACGGCGGCTCACCACTTGGTGTATGGTCAACATCATCAGGAAGTTCCCAGGGTAAATACTCCTCTGGTACTGCGTGCGGCTTGCCATCCGGATCGTACACAATCGGAATCGGCGTCCCCCAGTAACGCTGTCGCCCCACCGACCAATCACGCAGACGATACGTAGTTTCCTTCTGTCCAAACTTCTTCGTGATTTTTTCCGCCGCTGCAGCAGAAGGTAAACCATCAAACTTACCGGAGTTGATGATTGTTCCTTGTCCGGTAAACACCTTATCATCAGCATCTCCCTCTACAACAGGTGTAATAGTAATATTGTATTTTTCTGCAAACGCAAAGTCACGCTTGTCATGAGCCGGCACAGCCATAATCGCGCCAGTACCGTAACCGGACAGTACGTAATCAGCCACAAAAATCGGAATCTCCGCACCGGTCGCCGGATGGACCGCCACAACGCCCTCAAGCTTCACACCTGTCTTCTCCTTGTTCTCCTGCCGCTCGCGCTCCGTCTTTGCCTCTGCCTGTGCAACATACATCTCTACTTTATCGTAATTCTTAATTTTTACTCCGTTAAATACACCGTTGGCGTCCGCGTCTTTTGACGAGGATTTAACGGGGCCTTCCGCCGCGAGCAGTTGTGACACAAGTTCATGCTCCGGAGCAACCGCGAGATACGTCACACCATACAACGTATCTGGCCGCGTTGTAAATACCTCCAAGTCTGCAAATTCACCTGTTTCGGCCGTAACTTGAAATGAGAACTGCGTGCCTTCCTGCCGACCGACCCATGATTTTTGTGCTACCTTAATCGGCTCCGGCCAGTCAAGATTATCCAGATCATCAGCAAGCCGATCAGCGTAGTCAGAGATACGTAAAAACCACTGCTTCATTTCTTTTTGTGTAACTTCTGTATCACAACGTTCACACTCGCCGTTGATAACCTGCTCATTAGCAAGCACCGTCTGACAACTCGAACACCAGTTAACAGTTGCCTCCTTCTGATAAGCTAAATTATTTTCAAAAAACTTGGTGAAGAAGAACTGCGTCCAACGATAATAATCTGGATCAGTCGTCCGGAGACTGCGAGCCCAGTCAAAGCTGGCCCCCATGCGCTCTAACTGTCTGGTCATATACTCGATATTTTGATCTGTCCATTTGCGTGGATCAAGATTGTGCTTAATGGCTGCATTCTCAGCCGGTAGACCAAAGGCATCAAAACCCATTGGGAAGAGTACATTCTTTCCAGTCATTCTTTGGAAGCGAGCGTAGATATCCGGCACCGCAAAGGCGTACCAGTGACCAAGGTGAAGATTTCCAGATGGATACGGAAATTCAACCAGAGTGTAGAAATTCTCCTTTCCCTTAACCTTATCAGGAGTTTTGTAAAGCTCATCCGCAGCCCATTTTTTCTGCCACTTGGTTTCGATTTTCTTATGGTCGTATTCTTTCATAATTTTTAATCTGAGCACACTCTACTTTATTTCTTTGCTTGCCCCGTAACCGGCAGCTTCAGCTGGCGTGGTCATATTCCTTCATTCAATACTTAAAGAATATCATTCCTGGCAAGATAATCTACTATCACTTCACGTGATGGTTCACTGATGTAGTTTTCTAACTTGCCGGCTGCAAAATCAGCTAGCGGATACCAAATCCATTCACGGAATTTATCTGGCTCAGCAAGTTTAGGTTTGGCTTCTGATTTACCGTGAAAAATATAAAGCAGATCACGATCCTTTGCCTTTACACTACCAATATAACCAATAAATTCTAAATTAATGATTCCTGTCTCCTCTTTGGTTTCGCGACGGAGGGCCTCTTCTAAGGTTTCTCCCTCATCCACGCTTCCTCCTGGTGCCGTCCAGACAGTCGGCCCATCTTCATAATCTCGCAGTCCCAGTAATATCTTCTCTGCGCGTATGATTACCGTAACCACTGCCGCATGGCCGGCAGGTTGATACGAGAGCTTTTCCTTCAATGAATTAGGCATAACCCCCTACTCGTCTTTCTGACTTAAGGCTAGGTACACAAACGCAGCCAAGAGCGCGCCAAGAAGGACAAACTGCGCCCAGTCGTCGGCATTGTTCCAGAAGCGAATCAATCCAGCGATGATAACGATAATTCCCGAAATTGCGAAACTAGTGGCAATCACATCGCGCTTGCGCCGCATAAAGCCAAGCACAGAGATAACGAGACCAACTATCAGCATTATGATCAATCCATTGCGGTCGTGAAGATCTCTGGCCGCTTCATACTCTGCTCGACAGTAGTAATCAGCATCACAGTATCCAGATACGGTGCTGGTTTCGGCTGGCTGCTCGACCACTGCTCGTGGTTTGACGCCGTTATGCTGCCACTGGCCGCCTGCTTCTAAGCAAGCCTCTGGTGTAGTAATCTCTGGCGCGGCAACTTCATACTGCTCACTCCCACAAAAGTCAGCGTACTCCGGCTCTGGGTAAAGTAAGCTCATCCCGTAATTTACAAATGTCACCAGTAGTACAACGATGCCGATAATCAG
>JBBDUH010000028.1:0-1387 GCA_040904005.1 Minisyncoccota bacterium | reverse complement strand
CAGTAACTTTGTACTGGTGTCCGCCAATTTCAACTACAGCGTACATAGATAGTTGGATTTTAAGTTTTTCAATTTTTTGATAGACTCTTAATATAAGAATTAAGAATTTAATCTGCCAGCCTGTTGGAAGAATGATTTCTTCGTTTTTTACCCTCCGGGCAGGAGGCAAAATACGAACACACCCCTGGTTCTCCGCAAGCAGAGAACTGTCCCCTCTTGAGAGGGGATGGCATAGCCAAGTAGGCGTTAGCCGGCTTGGTTATGACAGGGGTGTGTTCGTCGGCAGGCAGCTATGCCCGGGGTGTGTGCGGTTTCCCGTTTCCATATTGTACTTATCGGCAGTAAATGTTAGTATTATTCAGATAACGAATATCAGATATCTGAATTCCCGGATCTTTCTCCGAATTGAAAATTCAACATCGAAAGGCTATGAAAAAATTACCGGACCTTCACAAACAGGCATTTGCCTTTAAAAACCGAAAACGCCTGCAGCGCGACGGTGGCCGTGCGTGGATAAAAGACTCGCAACTTCATGAATCGAGAAAAGGGGCGAACGGCCGGCTGGAGACTATCAGGGAAAAGCTGTCGGACGTGACGAGTGAGAAGGAAGCACACAAAAGGCAGAAGTGAGAAGTTAATCCCTGTTGATGCCTGAATACCCAATACCACCTATTCTGTTTCGTATTCGAGGTTAAAAGGATCGGGTATTCTTTTGGATTCAACTGTAAAAAACCCTACGCCCTGAAAATGCCCGAGCGACTAACGTGGCCGACGTACTTGCCGATGACCTGCACGTTTTCAAACGAGTCGGGTTCGATGACAATGTCGTCATACTCTTCATTGGCCGGTTCCAGGCGAAGTCCGTTCTCATTGTGGTAGATTCGTTTAAGGCTGGTTTCGTCGTTATAGAGAACGGCTCCGATTTCACCCTCCCTAATATCGGTATCTTTCAGCAGGACGAAGTCCCCGTCATGAATCCCGGCATCTTTCATGCTCATTCCTGAAACCCGCAGGGCAAATACATTATTGAGATCGGGAAACAGGGTTTCAAGGGTTATGTGACCCAGATCGGCCTCCACCGCTTCCTGTAAATAACCGGCAGCAATCAGGCCGCGAACGGGAATCCCGCGGGATTTCTTTTCTTCCACCCAGTCGCTGTAGTCGGGATGAATGTCATATTCATCATCCTCGGTTTTAATCAGATATTCTTTCTTCAGAAGGGCCTGGATGTTTTGTGTGACGCTGTTCGGTGATTTATATCCGAAGGCATCTGCTATCTCGCGATACGTCGGCCATACGTCATGGTCTTTCTTGTATTCCAGGATGAAATCAAGAAATTCTTTCTGTTTGCGGGTAAGTTGGGCGTGATCCATGGGTTAGAGTAAAT
>JBBDUH010000027.1:0-1465 GCA_040904005.1 Minisyncoccota bacterium | reverse complement strand
TCCTGCCGATACTATTAGTATTCGGTGGTCTTATGGGCCTGGCGGTGGAGAGGGTCCCTAAACAGGAGGCTGTTGACTCCCGGGAGCCGGAAGGGATTCAGAAAGTAGAAACCTCCCAGGCTTCAGAGCTGTTTATTGGCGCCTCCAGTCAGGATATAACCCCTCCTTTACCTGTAGCATTGGGAGGCCAGTTTCATTTGCGTGTAGCCGAAACGATTGAGTCGCCGGTGACAGCTAACGTGATTGTTCTGGAGCGAAGGGATGTGAATGGAACGGAAGAGACATCTGTCTGGGTGTCCGCAGATCTTGTTATTATCCCCGAAGAGCTAACCTATATGGTGCGTGAGAAGGTCAGGGAAAAGCTTCCCGAACTGGATAGTCAAAAAATAATAATCAATGCCACTCACACCCATACGGCTCCGGTTGTCGGGGTATTTGATTATCACATACCAGAAGGGGTTACGACTCTTGAGGAAACATTAGAGTTTATAACGGATCAGATTTTAAAAGGCATTGAGGAGGCTTGGGACAGCCGGGTAGCCGGGAGCGTCTCCTGGGGATTAGGACATGCAAAGGTAGCCTATAATCGCAGGGCTGTCTACTATGATGGTTCGGCCCGGATGTACGGCAGAACAGATCTTCCGGAATTCCGGGGATTGGAAGGCTATGAAGACAATGATGTCCAGGCACTGTTTTTCTGGAATGATCGGGATCAGCTTCTTGCCACCACTGTCAACGTTTCCGGTCCGTCCCAGCAAGTGGCAGGCAGATCAGCGGTGAATGCAGATTACTGGCATCCTGTAAGAGAGCGACTTCAAAGGCGGTTTGGCCGTGATTTGGTAGTGCTGGGCTGGACGGGCGCGGCGGGTGATCAGTCCCCCCGGCCCATGTACGGAAATGCCGGGGAGGAACGTATGATCAGGCTAAGGAATCTGGATCGACTGGAAGAGCTTGGCAGAAGAATCGCAGTGGCTGTGGAGGATATTTATGAGGTGGTGGAAGCAGACCGCTACCGGGATGTGGAGCTGGTTCATGAGGTCAAGACGTTGGAACTGCCAAGGAGAGTTGTGGATCTGAAATCGTTGAATGAAGCAAAAAATATCGTTGAAGAGATCCAATCGGACCCGGAAGCTAGAATAGCCAGGCATGCCGCGATGAGATGGCAGCAGGACGTCATCGACCGATATGAGCGCCAGCAGGAAGCTCCGTATGAGACCCTTGATATTGAAGTTCATCTGTTGCGTCTGGGAGAGATCGCTATTGCTACAAATCCGTTTGAACTCTACACAGAATATGGAGTTCGGATGAAAGCGAGAAGCCCGGCCTTGCAAACCTTTGTTGTTCAGCTGGTCGGGCCGCCACATACATATCTGCCCACAATGAAAGCGATAAGGGGGGGACATTATAGTGCCATTATACCAAGCAACGAAGTCGGTCCGGAAGCTGGTGATGTATTGGTCGAGGA
>JBBDUH010000026.1:1167-8897 GCA_040904005.1 Minisyncoccota bacterium | reverse complement strand
ATATGACAATATTCCTGGACGGAATGAGTTTAAGCAATCGCTTGAATTTATGTCCGCACCCTGAGAGAAGTGAAGAAGTGCTCTTGGGGTGAATTCTGTCATTTTAATGACAATATTCCTGGACGGAGTAAACGGTTTTTCAGCCCCGCATATGCGGGGTACATTTTAGATGGCAAATCCAGACCATGCTTAAGCGAATTTTATTTTTCTTCTCTAAAAGAATCACCGGTCTACATCAGGCCGCGTATGTGATTGGTTTCTTCACTCTTCTCAGCCAGCTCTTAGGCTTAGTGCGTGATCGTTTGCTTGCCTACACCTTCGGTGCCAGCGGTACGGTTGATATCTATTATGCTGCCTTTAAGATTCCCGACATTGTCCTTGTTATGGCCGGATCAATTGTTTCTATTTCGGTATTGGTTCCTTTCCTGACCAAGAAGATATCGCAAGGCCAAGGTCCGGCCAAGGAGTTTATTGACGTTGTTTTCACTGCCTTTTTTATCGGCGTGGTGGCAATATCTTCACTGCTCTTTATCATTATGCCGTCGCTGACATCAGTTGTCTTTCCTGGTATCACAGACCCGGAGCTGGTAGAAAATCTAATTTTCTTGTCCCGGCTCTTCCTGCTGTCACCGATTCTCTTAGGTATCTCCAACATCTTTGCCAGTATCATTCAGGTCTACCGACGCTTCTTTATCTACGCTATTTCACCGCTTCTTTATAACTTCGGTATTATTATCGGTATTGTCCTACTTTATCCGCTCTGGGGTATCACCGGTCTTGGTCTCGGAGTGGTGCTTGGAGTGCTGCTACACTTTGCTATTCAGCTACCATTTATTATTAAGAAGGGATTCGCTCCACGCTGGTCGCTGCCGGCTGACAAGAGTGAGTTGTGGCGAGTTATCAGGAATTCCTTGCCACGGACATTTACCCTCTCGATCAATAAGCTTGCGCTTTTGTTCTTAGTAGCTCTGGCATCGCTCCTGGCTCCAGGATCAATTGCGATCTTCAACTTCTCCTGGAATCTGCAGTCGGTACCGATGGCGCTTGTAGGTGCTAGCTACTCACTAGCAGCTTTCCCGGCGCTTTCTCAGCTCTTTTCGGATGGGAATGTGAAGGGATACATGCTGCAGGTGCAGACAGCCATCCGGCACGTTGTGTTCTGGTCGTTACCAATTCTCTCGCTCTTCATTGTGCTGCGAGCACAGATTGTGCGGACAATCCTGGGGACTGGAGAGTTTGGTTGGATAGCTACACGGCTTACGGCCGCTTCCTTGGCTTTATTTGCGTTGTCAGTGGTGGCCCAGAGTCTTGTACTTGTGTTAGTGCGGGCATACTATGCAGCGGATGATACGATGACACCACTTATAGCCAGCGTAATCGGTGGTACAACCATCATTGGCGCTGCTTATGGATTAATGGCTGCTTTTCAAAATGTTCCATTTTTTCGGCTTTTTCTGGAGTCGCTGCTGCGGGTGCAGGGTCTCGAAGGTACTGCTGTGCTGGTGCTGCCACTAGCTTACTCAATCGGTATGATTGTCATGGTTGGTCTGCTTTGGTATTACTTCCAGCGTTCCTTTGGTTCGTTTCCGTCTGAGCTGCGTCGATCCTTGTGGCAGTCGGCAGCCGGAGCAGTCGTAAGCGGATTCGTCGCTTATCAAGGTCTTGTGCTTTTGGCTGGTTGGTTTAATCTGGCTACAGGATGGGGAATCTTTCTGCAGGGTTCGTGTGCCGGTATTATCGGCATTGCCGCGGGAGTGTTAACCTTATGGCTTTTAGGTAATAAGGAGATGGATGAAATGTGGCAGGCCCTGCGCGAACGTTACTGGCATGTGGCGTTTGGGGCGGTGGAATCTGTAGATCAACAAAATTAGTTATGAATAATATTCGCAACTTTTCTATAATTGCCCACCCTGGTACCACGCTAAAGCGGCTACGGGGCAGGTATTGATCAGAATACACTATGAACAATATTAGAAATTTCAGCATAATTGCACATATCGACCATGGTAAAAGTACCTTGGCGGATCGGATGTTGGAGGTAACAAAAACTGTCTCTGATCGCGACATGAAGGAGCAGGTGCTGGACCAGATGGATCTGGAGCGTGAGCGTGGTATTACTATTAAGATGACGCCGGTCACGATGCGGTGGACACCACCACATCGTGAAGAATCAGGAATCAAGAATCAGGAATCACAAAGGAAGGATATTGAAAAAAATCAGGATGCTAAATCTGATGATTTAAGTTCAGAATTTATCCTGAACTTGATAGATACACCAGGACACGTCGACTTCTCTTATGAGGTTTCCCGCGCTCTGCGTGCTGTGGAGGGGGCGGTGCTTTTAGTTGATGCTACGCAGGGTGTTCAGGCGCAGACACTGGCAGTGCTGTCTATTGCCCGCGAACTCGGATTAACTATCGTACCGGCAGTATCCAAGATAGACGCTCGCCATGCCGATGTTGATACAGTAGTGATGGAGCTGGCGGAGTTGCTGGGTGTTTCTACAGATGAGGTGGCCCGGGTGTCCGGGAAAACCGGAGAAGGAGTTGAGGAACTTTTAGATCAGATCATCGCGGTGGTGCCAGCACCGGAAGAGTTCGGCGAGAATTCTTTGCAGGGGCTTGTGTTTGATTTTGATTTTTCACCACACCGCGGCGTGGTGGCCTACATTCGTATCTTTTCAGGAGAAATAACGCAGAATAAAAAACTAAAGCTACTGGCGGCAAACCAAACATTTGGCGCTGCAGAGGTGGGAATCTTTAGCCCGACAGCATCACCACAGGACAAGCTTAGCTCTGGATCGGTTGGCTATGTTGTTACCGGTATCAAGGAACCTGGTGTTGTTTCGATCGGTGACACCATTACAACTGCTGATGCTACCATCAAGCTGCTGGCTGGGTATGAACCACCGCAGCCGGTTGTGTGGGCAAGTGTCTTTCCGGAAAATCAGGATGACTTTACATCGCTCGAGCAGTCGCTTGAGCGGCTGCTACTTACCGATTCATCTCTACAGTTTGAGCGTGAGAAGAGTGCCGGGCTTGGCCAGGGTTTTCGGTGTGGCTTCCTGGGTCGGCTGCACATGGAGGTGATTATTGAGCGGCTGCGGCGTGATTTTAATCTTGATCTTATTACCACCAGCCCATCAGTCGCTTTTGAGGTTACTACAGATAAAGGCAAAACGGAGTTGATTCGTACTCCATCGCACTTTCCGCACTACGGAGAGATTAAGAATATTAAGGAGCCGTGGGTGGAGCTAACTATAAGGACGCCGAAGGATTATATCAGCAATATTATGACAATTGTGTATGATCACGAAGGCGAGGTGATGGAGACAATTTCCAACCAAACAACTCGCCTGACCGTGCTGGCGCAAATGCCACTCCGGGAGTTGATGCGTGGATTCTTTACTAGCTTAAAGCAGGCCTCCTCTGGATTTGCTTCACTTTCGTATGAGATTATTGATTACCGGCCGGCCGATGTGGCGCGGCTTGAGGTGCTAATATCTCAAGAAGAAGTTCCGGCATTGGCGACCATTGTTTCTCGGTCTCGTCTGGAGAGACAGGCTCGTGAGACAGCAGAGCGTCTAAAGGAGTTGCTACCACAGCAGGTGGTGATGGTGCGGATCCAGGTGCAGGCTGAAGGTCGCATCATTGCTTCCGAAACCCTGGCGGCCAGCCGCAAAGATGTCACGGCTGGTTTGTATGGCGGTGACTTCTCACGCAAAAAGAAGAAAATAAAGGCACAACGGAAGGGTAAGAAGCGTCTGCAGGATCAGGTTAAGGTCCGCATTCCGTCGGAGGTCTACATCAAGATGATGCGTGATGATTAGAGTTCGTCTTTATTCTGTTGCAAATATGGCGAACTATTCAGGTCTATAACCCAGCAATCGGGGTGTAAAGTAGCAACATGCCAAGAATAAGGAGAACGGTAATTACTCCTGTGACGATGCGCAGTATTTTCTTATTTTTGTTGGAAAACATATAATGTGATAATAAGCGGTTATTTTAAACTATAATAACATAATGCCCCGAAAGAAACCAAAAAAATATCAGCGAGTCGTGTTCTCTCTACCGTTTCTCATCCTGGCTACGGGGTTGGTAATTTTAGTGTCAATATCAGCCTTCAAGATGTATCAGACCAGTCGAGATACGCAGGAGACGGTAGATCAGCTCAAAGAAGAAAGAGACGAGATGTCAATTCGACAAAAGCAGTTACTTAACACTACAGCCAACTTGTCGACGCAACGGGGAATTGAGGAGGAGATCCGGGAGAAGTTTTCGGTTGTAAAGGAAGGAGAGCGAGTGATTGTGCTTGTGGATGATCCGGACAGTAACGCCACATCAACAGCTGTGGATGAGTCTTGGTGGCGTAGTTTGCTTGATTCTCTTTGGCCGTTTTAAATATATCCTAAAGGAAGAGGAAAGCCGTCAAGGATGAGTTCGTGCTATACTCACAGTAATTACTAGATAAACTACGAATTTTACATGAAAAAAGTCACAATCTACAGTACACCAACTTGTCAGTACTGCCAGCAGGCCAAGGAGTACATGAAGGAGAACGAGATTGATTATAAGGAGTATGACGTGTCTTCGGATGCAGATCGACGTAAGGAGATGATCGAGAAATCCGGACAGATGGGCGTACCAGTGATTCTGGTTGGCGATGATTTAATGGTTGGCTTTGAAGAAGATCGGTTTGCAGAGCTGGTCAAGGCTCACGAGAACGACGAAGAATAATGCTCACCCTCGTCTTCTCAGCATACACGCGTCAATTTATCCAGCAATAAATTGCGCTCACTCTCGGCTGATTTTCTCCGACTAGCCGTCGGAGAACCATGCAAATCAGCCTCCGAGAGGTAGCGGAGAAGAGAGGGTTCGCTCAGAGGAAAAAGACCGCTTGCGCGGTCTTTTTTTGTGCTCTGCACCGCGTAGCTAGAACTTGGTGAGAGCGAAGTGGTGCTGGAGGTCAGAATCGAACTGACGACACCCGGTTCTTCAAACCGGTGCTCTACCCCTGAGCTACTCCAGCATATTTTTTATGAACTACTACCACCAAAGTTAGGAAAGGCATCAAACTGTCCTTGCAAGCCTCCGTATGCATTCATAAGTTGATCAAAGTATGGTTCAAGAAAGTAAAAAGCCCCGATTGCAAATCCAATAATCACAAACCAGTAAAGGAAATGAAACAACCGACCTCTCCAGAGAATTTTATATATTTTCCCTAAAAGCTCACGATTTTCCTCGGCCAGCTGCCGAGTCTCGCTTAATTGGCGGTTTAGATTCTCAAGCTCCTTATCCTGCATACGTAACTAGTATAGCAAAAATCTACTATTCTTACACCCCATGGCGCCTCCTCTGAGAATTACATTTAATTCCCAGACATAAATTCCTTTAATCGTACTTTTAATTCACTTAGTAAATTAAAAGTTTCGAACACTCATTAAAAAAATGATACCATACGATCATATCTCCCCGTAGTTCAACTGGATAGAACGAGTCCCTCCTAAGGACTAAATCTAGGTTCAACTCCTGGCGGGGAGACACGAGCAAAGCTGCGCCGTGAGCCAGCTTGTCTGGCGAGGAAGTACTCTCCGGGGTGCGACTGAGCATTAGCGAAGGAGGACCAGGAATGGTAGCGGGGAGACAAGAGTAAAAAAAAGACCGCATAAGCGGTCTTTTTTTAAAAGATTAGAGAGAAGGGCGCGCCCTAACTTGTTTTAACTTCAAGCTTGGTTTTATGATCCTTGTTTATCTTCGGCATCTTGATGGTTAGCAGGCCGTGGTCCTCCTTTGCTTCTGACTCCTCAACCTCAACCTCGCCCGGAAGAACAATGGAGCGGCTGAAGGATCCCCAGTAGAGTTCCTGGTGAAGATAGTCCTCGTGCCCAGCCTCGGCTGGAGCTTCACGCCGACCACTAACGGTACACATCTCGCGGGTGATGGAGACATCGAGGTGATCCGGGCGTACTCCGGCCACCATTGCTTGAATGATGATGTATTCCGCTGTTTCGTAAACGTCTACCGCCAATTCACCCTCGTCTTCGTAGTCATAAGCAGACTCTTCCTGAGCTGGTTCGGTACCCCAGTCATCCGCTTCGTGGTCAGCGGTGTCATCGGCAAAGCTGTCATCAAACTCTTCATAGTCACCATAAGACTCCTCCTGGTAGTTATTATTATCAACAGATACAGCGCCAGTGAGTCGTTCAAAAAAAGATTTTTTATGTCGTCGAGCCATAATTATGTATTTAAACTATTAGGTGGGTAAGGTGCACGCTTGCGTAGATGTTTAATGCGTTCAAACAAGAGCATTAGGACGATTACAGCAATCCAAACGAGTCCAAATATACGCAAAATGGTGGTTTGTCCTGCATCTATTATAAGCAGGTTGAACCCCCAGTGCAACAGGATTCCTACAGCGAGTCCAGCGGCCACAGCTTCGTGCCGAATTTTCTTCCGGCGGTAGAATGAGGCGCCAATAAGGGCTCCAATTGTTCCTGAGGCGATAACGTGGAGTAGTGTTGCGCCAACAAAGCGCATACCGCCGGTTAGGGCCGTGTTGAAATAGGCAGCTTCCGAGAGTGGGGCTAGGAGGAAGAGGCTGTTTTCTAAGGCTGCAAAGCCAAGTGCCACCGTTACCATGTAGATAATTGCATCTACGGGTTCATCGACCGCCTTGGTGCGCAGAGCAACCAGCCAGGCGGCGGAAAACTTCAGTGTCTCCTCAGTGATTGCCCAGGCCAGGAGCACCTGGTCATTGATCACGCCGCCAAAAATATTTAGAAGTACCTCCTGGAAGACCATAGCGACGATGACGGTGATCATTCCGGCGATGAATGTTTTTACCAGCATTCCGCGTGGCTCCGGGTGTGGATCCTCATGATTAAAAAACCACAGCCACAGAAGGGCAGGAAGAAGGCCGCCAAGTAGTGCGTAGACGAGAATTGGTAAGGTGATTTCCATAGAGATTTCTTACTTTTGGGGTTTACCGCCGGGATTATTCGTCTCTGACGAATCCGCGCTCTGAGTTTCGCCGGGCCAGTCGGTAACACAAAGTAATCCTTCACTGGCCGGTAGCTCCCCGTAGAGTGTTTCGGTGAGATGCGGCATGAATGGGTGCAGAAGTTTTAGGCTGGTGGTGAGAATCTCAAAAAGAGTAAAGAGGGCAGAGGCCTTCTCTTTTTCGTCCAGATCTTCGCCGTAAACCTGACCTTTTGTGGCTTCGATAACCTCATCAGCAAAGGTGTGCCAGAAGTATTCATAAAGCTTCTCAGCTGCTAGATTGAACTGAAACTTATCGATATGGGCAGTGACTTCAGCGGTGATAGCCTCCAGCGCGTCGAGGTAGGCGCGGTGCTGAGCAGTGATCTCTGCTGGCGTGCTGTGTTCGTAATCCTCCGGTAGATTCATCAGGACGAACTTGGTTGCGTTCCAGATCTTGTTGGCAAACTTACTGAATTTAGCGATCTTCTCGTCAGAGATATTAGAGTCGTTGCCGGGGGTTGTGCCGTCTACAAGCGCCATCCGCAGAGCGTCGGCACCCTGCTCGGCGATGACATCAATTGGGTCGAGCGCATTACCGAGCGACTTGCTCATCTTTATACCCTTCTTGTCGCGGACTAATCCATGGAAGTAAACATCCGTGAAGGGAACATCTTCTAAGAGAAAGCCGGTCATCAGGATCATCCGGGCCACCCAGAAGAAGATGATGTCGTAAGCAGTTACCAGCACATC
>JBBDUH010000026.1:0-1067 GCA_040904005.1 Minisyncoccota bacterium | reverse complement strand
GGGCACGGAAACTCAGCAGCGTGAGATTCGTCCGAAACTATGACCGGTTCACACTTAGAAACATCCTCCTCACGGCCTTTAATGGGAACGCATTTAGATTCGTGGTACCAAACCGGAATGCGGTGACCGTACCAGATCTGGCGGGAGATACACCAGTCGCGCAGGTTGTCGATCCAGTGAAAATAATTTTTCTCGAAGCGCTCGGGCGTAATATTTATCTGGCCGCTGGCGACGGCCGTATGCATCAGCTCCTTAAGCGTCACCTCATCTCCGTCATCGATACCTTTTAACTTTGAACTTTTAACTTTAAACTTCTTATTCACATCCACAAACCACTGCTTCTTGGGTAGATGCTCAATGGTGCCGCCGGTGCGCTCTCCGCGGCCGACATTCTTGGTTACCTCTTCAATCTCTTCAATCAAGCCAGCGTCCTCCAGCTTTTGGGCAATCGCTTCTCGTGCCTCCGTAACTGTTAGGCCAGCAAACTCACCGGCAGCTTCATTCATGCGGCCGTCCTCGCCGATTATCTGCACCAGCGGTAGATCGTGCCGCTGGCTGATGTCCCAGTCTGTTATGGAGTGGGCCGGGGTGACACCAACAGCGCCGGTGCCAAACTCTGGGTCAATCTCCTCATCCGCAACCACCTTAATCTGGAGCTCAAAACCCAGGAAATTTGCTTCTAGCGTCTGGCCGACGTACTGGCTGTAGCGAGAGTCTTCTGGGTGGACAGCGATGGCGGTGTCGCCGAGCTTTGTTTCCGGCCGGGTCGTTGCGATCGGGATAGGGAAGTCGGAGTCGTAGCGGAAGGTCCAGAGCTTGCCGGTTTCCTCGACGTGCTCGACCTCATCGTCAGAGACGGTTGTGCCACCGACGGGGTCCCAGTTGATAACGCGATCGCCACGGTAGATTAGCCCGGCCTCGTACATGCGTTTGAAGGCGGTGCGTACGGCTGTTTCGCGCGGGCCGTCCAGCGTATAAGCCTCACGCGACCAGTCGAGCGAGGCTCCCAGCTCCTTGAGCTGGCCTTCAATAGTGTCGTGGCTGGCCTGCGCAAACTCTTCCACCTT
>JBBDUH010000025.1:3485-8982 GCA_040904005.1 Minisyncoccota bacterium | reverse complement strand
CGAGTCCCCTCAGGTCCACAAAGGAGAATTTACTTCGACGGCTTGAGCTGAGCGAGTGTATTTCTGCACTCGTGTAGAGAATTCACGTCGCAACTTTACTCGGAGAGAAATGATCTACCACTGCTTCTCTATGGCATAATAGAGAAAATATATGGAAAATAACAAGGACAACTTCATATTTCGTCGTTCACACCGCCGGCTTACATATACCTCGATTTTAGCGATTTTACCACTTTTGGTGACAGGCCTTGCAGCTGGCCTAGTGTGGCTGACAAATACCGCGCTAGCACGTCAAGTGTTGGAGTTCATTATTTCGCTGCCAACCTGGGGGCTGGCCATCATCTGGCTGGTGTTTCCGATACTGACGATTGTCCTGGCTCAAAAAGGGGAAAAGCACGGCACGCTTTATCAGCTACGCAGCTGGAATGCATTTACATATAAATTAGCCTTGCTACTTTTGGTATTAGAGGTGATCGTGATCATCATACAAATTCTTTAACTCCAGTCGGCTAACTGATCAGCAACTTCATCACGGGCAACCTTGATCTTTTCGTCGCCACTACGCTTTTCAATTTCTACAGTATTACTGTTTACTTCGTTATCACCAATAACAGCAAAGGCGGGAACCTTCTGTGTATGTAAATTACGGATGCGCTTACCAAGTGAGTCATCAGCTGCAATGACATCAACTCGGTAACCGGCGGACTTTAGCTCTCTAGCTAAATCTCGGGCATACTCTTCGTGATCGGAGCTTACTGGTAGGAAGACAAGTTGTACTGGGGCTAGCCAGAAAGGAAAGTCACCAGCAAAGTGCTCAATAATGACCGACATGAAGCGTTCTAAGGATCCCGCAATTGCACGGTGGATCATCACCGGTGTCTGGCGGTCACCATTCTCATCTGTGTATTTAAGCTCGAAGCGTTCCGGCATAACAAAATCAAGCTGGATGGTTGCTAACTGCCGTTCGCGATCAAGAGCATCATAAAACATAAAATCAATCTTCGGACCGTAAAAAGCAGCTTCGCCAGCGACGACTTTCATACTTAAGTTTTGTTCTTCAGCAACTTTTTTCAGAGCAGCCTCAGCCTCATTCCAGCGTTCGTTATCACCAAGATACTCTCCGGGTGTTTCAGGGTCACGGACTGACAGGGATACCCAGAAGCGGTCTTCCTGCCACATATCGAGAGCTGAGTAGAACTCCTTAATAACAGTGATAATCTGGTCAATCTCACCGTACATCTGTTCAGGTGTACAGAAAATATGGCCATCATCCTGGGTAATGGAACGCACACGAGCCAGGCCGGAGAGTTCGCCCGACTGCTCGTCGCGATAGACCATGGTGTTTTCCACGAAGCGCAAAGGAAGGTCGCGGTAGCTGCGCATCTCAGCGGCATAAATCTGCGTGTGGTGCGGGCAGTTCATCGGCTTCATCACAAACTCTGATTCCATACCTTTGACATGGAATAGCTCTTCGCGAAACTTCTCCCAGTGGCCGGATTTTTCGTACAACGCCGGCTTGGTGATATGAGGAATCGTCACGCGCTGGTAATCAAACTGCGACTGAATATCAGAAATTTTCTTAGTGATTGCATCGCGCATGGCTGTACCTTTTGGAGTAAAGAGAGGAAGCCCTGAACCAACCAGGTCAGAGAAAGTAAATAGACCTAACTCCTTGCCAAGTTTGCGATGATCACGCTTCTTTGCCTCTTCGCGCTGAGCCTTAAATTCTTGCAGCTCTTCAGAAGAAGAAAAGGCAAGGCCGTAAATACGTGTCAACATTTTATTCTTTTCATCGCCACGCCAGTAGGCACCAGCTACGGAGTCGAGCTCGAAGGACTTTGCGTCTATGTCTGCGGCCGGATTATCGACATGTCCGCCCCGGCAGAGATCAACAAAACCCTTGCCGACAACAACACTGCCGGCTTCAAGCAGTTCGTCTTTAGTGGGTATTGAGTCTTCCGGGCCAGAGTAGTAAAGCGACACTGACTCACCAGCTGCTTCGATACCATCAATCAGCTCTAGCTTGTAAGGGTTATCGGCAAAGAACTTCCTTGCTTCGGAGACAGAAACCTCGACACGGGCAAAGGTGTTCCAGCTGCCGAGCAGCTTACGCATTGTCTTCTGAATTTTCTTTAGGTCATTATCGGAGAATGAACTCTCTTCGCCGCCGCCTGAGGCTTTGGCGGACGAAGCAAAATCGATGTCGTAGTAAAAACCAGTATCAACAGCTGGTCCGAGAGTAAGTTTTGCATCCGGATAGTACTCGAGCACACTACGAGCAAGCAGGTGAGCCAAGGAGTGGCGGATGTGTTGTAGCTTATCTTCGCTCATTTATAGTTCATTGTAGCTTACATAAGTAGTTGAGACAATTTAGAGCAACTTAATTCGATCGAGAATAACACTGACCTCATCGTTGCGGTTAGAAACTTTTCCTTCCAGAACTACGCAGGAGTCTGGCGTTAATGAGTCTTTACAGGTCTTATAGGTGTCGGGGAAGACGACAACCTCGATAGAGTCGGATAGATCGGCCACCTTCAGGAAGGCCATCTCGTCGTTGTTCTTCGTGCGGATAACATTGATGTTCTCCAGGAGGCCAAGAATGACAACCTTCGGTATCTTCTTATGATTCTTTTTAATGAACTCTATATCCTTGTCACGCTTCTGGAGTTTTTCACGGATCTTGTCGAGCGGATGTCCAGAGACGTAGAGCCCAAGGAGATCCTTCTCCCAGCCGAGTTTGGTTTCCTTGTCGATCGGTTCGCCGTCAGTAAGACGTAGCTGTAAACGACCTCCGGTCTCGACACCACTAAAGAGCGACTTCTGATCCTGTGACCGCTCACCAGCCTCCTTAGAGAAGGAAAGAAGTTCATCGATGTGAGCAAGCATGTGATGGCGCTCACCAAGAGAATCGAGTGCACCGCATTTAATCAGAGCTTCCAAGGTTTTTTTATTGAAATTACGATCAGTGATGCGTGTCAGCAAATCTTCTAAGGAAGAGAAGTGTCCATTCTTTTCACGTTCATCAATAACAACCTGCGTAATTTTTTCACCAACATGTTTGATGCTAAAGAGTCCAAATCGGATCGCCTCATGATTACCTGACTCAACAATGGTAAAGGTGCCGAAACTTTCGTTGATATCGGGAGGTAGAATCTCAATATCCATGCGCTTACACTCACCGATGATATCGTGAATTTTTTCTACATTACCGGCATCAGCGGTTAAAACTGCCGCCATGTACTCCTGCGGATAATTAGCCTTCATATAGGAGGTTTGGTACGCCACACGACCGTAGGAGGCGGCGTGGGCTTTGTTGAAGGCATAGGCTGCAAAGGGTTTGATGCGTTCCCAGAGATTACTGGCAAGTGATTCACTAATTCCATTGCCGATACAGCCGGATTTGAACTTTTCTTCCTGCTTAGCCATCAGTTCGGGAATTTTCTTACCCATGGCTTTACGAAATTTATCTGCATCAAGCCAGGAGTAGCCAGCCAGGTGAATGGCGGTAAGCATCACGTCCTCTTGGTAAATCAAAAGTCCGAAGGACTGCTCCAAAAATTCCTTTAAATCTTCATGCGGGTAGTCAACCAGATGTGGGTTGTGCTTACGCTCGATGTACTCAGGAATAAACTTCATCGGCCCTGGACGATAAAGAGCCACCATGGCGTTGATGTCATGGATCGTTGTTGGTTTCAGTTTTTGTAAGAACTGTGTCATTCCTTCGCCATTAAGCTGGAAGGTGCTGTGAGTGTGGCCTTCTCCGAGCATCTGGAAGGTCTTTTTATCATCAAGAGGGATTTTTTCAATATCAATCTTTTCATCGGTGCGATCGGCAACACGATGAATAGCATCAGAGAGTATGGCCAGATTTTTAAGACCAAGGAAATCAAACTTTATCAATCCAGCATCCTCGACTGAATGCATATCAAACTGAGTAATAACCTCACCTTTCTTGTTATCAACCTCAAGCGGAACATAGTTAGTGATCTCTTCGGGGGCAATTACCACGCCAGCAGCATGGACAGAGATATGCCGTGCACAACCCTCGACTTTCTTTGCCATATCAACAATTTCACGTACCTTCGGATCTTTTTTGTACATTTCTGCCAGCTCATCTGATTCATCCAAGGCGCGGTCAATAGTCATCTTAAAACCCTGTGAACCTAAGGGAATCTGCTTGGCAATTTCGTCACCAAGTCCATAACTGTACCCAAGTGCTCTGGTAACATCACGAATAGATCCTCGGGCTGCCATGGTGCCGAAGGTACCAATCTGAGCTACACGTTCTTCCGTCTCGGTGCTGTATTTTTTACGCGCATAATGTATTACTTCGTCGCGACGATTATCAGCAAAGTCCATGTCGATGTCTGGTGCTGACGGACGATCCGGATTCAGAAAGCGCTCAAACTGAAGCCCGTAATCAAGCGGATTAATGTTGGTAATCCCAGCCAAATAGGTAATAAGAGAACCGGCTACTGAGCCACGAATAGTAGTAAGAATATCGTGTTTGCGAGCGTAGGCCAGCAGGTCGGCCACAACCAAGAAGTAGGAGGCATAACCTTTATCTTCAATAATTCCCAGCTCATATTCAATACGTTCAACAATTTTTTCTTTTTTCTCAAGACCACGCCACTCGATACCGTCATAAACCAGCTTGCGTAGCTCCTTGTCGTAAGTACTGCCTTCTGGAATTTTAATATCCGGGAATACCCAGTTTCCAAGCTCTAGCTCTAAGTTACATTCACTGATAATTTTAGTGATATTTTCTAGCGCTTCCGGTGTGTTCTTAAAGCGTTTCTCCATCTCTTGCGGCGATAAGAATGAGTAGTTGCCGCCTTCCTCTAGATAGCCACCAGTTCCACTTTGTACATCACGCAGAGTTTGGCAAGCCTGGTGATCTTCGGGATCTAGGTAAAAAATATCATGTCCGGCCACAAGTGGAGTGTTTGTCTTATGCGCCAAGGTAATAATTTCTTGTGTATTGTCATTCCAGCCTGGTATTTCGTCATGATGAGTAATCTCAAGATAAACGTCATCATAAATATCTTTATAAAAATTTATTTTTTCTCTGGCTCGATCTACGTCATCTGCTCTCAGTGCGTCAGTAACTTCTGAGTTACGGGCCGGTAGAATTGCGACTAGACCATTTTTATAACGCTTCATTAGCTCACCGTCGACACGGGGTGTGTAGTAAAAACCCTCAAGGTTAGCGTCAGTGACGAGTTTAATGAGATTTTTATAGCCGGTCTCATTCTTTGCTAGAAGAACAATGCGATCCCGGGCCTTATCGACTCCGGCTGATTTATCATGACGAGAACGTGGAGCAACACTCATCTCAGCACCGATAATAGGTTTGACGCCAGCCTTTTGGCAGGCTTTATAAAATTCAACAGCACCGTAAAGATTATTAGTATCGGTAAGGGCGAGCGCGGGCAAATCGTACTGCTTAGCTCGCTCTATCAGTTCGGGAATTTTAGGCAGAGCAGAGAGTAGGCTG
>JBBDUH010000025.1:0-3385 GCA_040904005.1 Minisyncoccota bacterium | reverse complement strand
CCTGTTTACGTTGGTCTTGTTATTGCTCCGGTGGATTTTGATTTTGGCATTTTTGCTAATCTCGATGATTCCAAGAAGATGACAGAAAGGCGCCGATTAGAAATTTTTACACGACTAAAATCTTCATCAGATTTGCCTGTACGAGCGATAACTTCATTTTCCAAAACATCCACAATAGATAAGTTAGGAATTGTGCCAGCAATCCAGCAGGCAATTAATCGTGGACTGCGACGATTCTCAGCTGATGCCGATAACTCCTATGTTTACTTAGATGGATCACTAAAGGCACCGGAGAATTTTGATCAGGAAACAATTATCGGTGGTGATGGATTAATACCGGCCATATCACTAGCTTCAGTAATAGCGAAGGTTGCACGTGATCAGCATATGCAGCGAATCAGTGAGTCGTATCCAGAATATCGCTTTGCTCAACATAAAGGTTACGGTACAAAATCTCATCGAGAGGCGATTAAGGAGTACGGAGCCTCTGCGGTTCATCGGCATTCCTTTCTGGCTAATTTGATTTAAAGATAAAATTTATACTGTGGACAAAAAACCAGAAGTGGCTTGCTAAATATAGGTAATTTGCGTATACTCCAATACACATGGCATCTCGCATGCGAAAAACTAAAGGGCAGACGGGAAGTCGTCGCTCGCACCACGGTGTCGAGGAAGAGCGTCTGTCAAAGGACGAAGGTGTGTATCATCTTCGTCATCGAGCCAGCCTGCAGACCGGTACATATCGGGGCAGGGAAGTTCTTGATGTTCGCTCGGCGCGGCAGAAAAAATTGGAGCGAGCACGCAACAAGGCTCGTGGCCGAGGTGATGATCCGGATGAGATTCTCGAAACCTCAGTTGAGACGAGCGAAGAGCTGAAAGCAAGCAGCAATTAACCCGTTGCTTGCTCACTTTACCTTTCATTTACAATGGCAAATCGACACGTGTCACGCTCAGTAGTAATGCAAACACTCTTTGAGTGGGATTTCCGTGGACAATCATACACGCCTCCGCAGCTGAAATCAGCCCTGGAGCGTAATGCACACGAGTTTGCTCCTGGACTAGATGATTATTCATATAGCTATGAACTTATTGATGGGGTGGTTGATAATATTACAGAGCTTAATGAGATAATTATCAGTGCAGCTCCACACTGGCCGCTCGACAAGATTGCTGCTGTTGATCGTAATATTCTCCGGATTGGTCTCTTTGAACTTCTCTATGCTGATCGTGATGATGTGCCACCCAAGGTGGCAATAAATGAAGCAATTGAGCTAGCAAAAGGCTTTGGTGGCGATTCAAGCGGTTCTTTTGTAAATGGTGTTGTTGGTGCTGTTTACAAGGAAATTGGTGAACCAGGGAAGGATCAAACTTCTGGCAGTGCCATCAAGGATATTCCTTACGAAGAGATGCCGATAGAGCGGCTTGGAGGAGCGGTTGTGTATGCCGAAAATGATGGGCAGCTTGAACTGGCTTTGGTTCACGATGTTTTCGGTCACTGGACGTTATCTAAAGGGCATATTGGAGGGAAGGATACAGAACAAGGAATAAAGGAAAAGGTGGAGGAAGAGATTGGATTAAAAATAGAGCTCGAACACAAACTTGGAGAAAATGAGTATGTTGCTGCTGATCCAGACAAGGGTAAGATACGGAAGCAGGTAACTTACTTTTTGGCTAAGGCTGAATATGGAACACTCGAATTACCCGCAGACAAAGGAGGTCTGGATGATGTAAAGTGGTTCCCACTCCCAGAGATTGTAGATTTAAATTTTTATGATGACATAATGCCGATTGTTACCGATGCAATTGAGTACTTACTTGAGTCAGTTGAAGTGAGTAAAGACTAAATACAAATGGCGAAAAATTTATCACAATTTGAAAAAGTTATCGGAGTTACTTTCACCGATAAAGAGTTGCTTCAGCGGGCTTTAACACATCGCTCCTATTTAAATGAGCATCCAGAAGAGACCGGAAATCATAATGAGCGCCTTGAATTTTTAGGCGACGCAGTGCTAGAGTTAGTCGTAACTGATTATTTGTTTCAAAATTACCCTAATCGGCCAGAAGGAGAGCTGACAGCTATCCGGGCCGCCTTGGTAAACACTATCTCAATTTCAGCCGCAGCTGATAAACTTGCGGCCGGGTCCTTTCTGCGTCTCTCTCGTGGTGAATCCAAGGACACCGGTCGTGGGCGACAATTCATCTTAGCCAATGCCTATGAGGCTATCATTGGTGCAGTTTATCTTGATCAGGGTTACGATACCGCTGCTGATTTTATTGCCAGGACTCTTCTGACCGGGACAGCTAATGTGGTAGAGAATGAGACCTGGCGTGATCCCAAAAGTGTATTTCAAGAAGAGGCACAGCGACATACTGGCATTACACCAACATATGAGACCCTCTCTGAGACCGGCCCTGACCACGATAAAGATTTTACTGTTGGAATTTTTCTTGAGGCAGAAAAGATTGCTGAAGGAACAGGGAAGAGCAAGCAGGAAGCTGAGAGTATGGCTGCAGAAAATGGCTTGGCGCAGAAAGGATGGTTATAAAACAGTAAAAATATCATGCTACAATAATATACGTAAAAGGTGGATCTTATTTCAGTGCTATTCATCTAGAATAATACTGAGCGCTAAGAGACATTTATCTCGATTCTGATTTTTGTACATGCTTAAATTTTTAGAAATAAACGGTTTCAAATCATTTGCTAATAAAAGCCAGTTAAGTTTTAATGCGGCCATTTCAGCCATTGTCGGCCCGAATGGATCCGGAAAGTCTAACGCCGCTGAAGCGTTTCGTTTTGTGCTCGGAGAACAGTCTCTAAAGACTCTGCGTGCTCGCAATAGCGATGACCTTCTTTACAACGGTGGGCATGAGGGTCAGCGGCGTAATCGCGCCAGTGTAAAGGCAGTTTTTGATAACAGTGACGGTCTTTTGGATATTGACTATAAAGAGGTCACTATAGAGCGGTTAGTTCAGCGTGGGGATGCTAGTACCTACAGAGTCAATGGTAGCCAGGTTCGACTGAAAGATGTTGTGGATCTGTTGGCTGATGCCAACATTGGTACGTCTCGTCATCATATTATTTCTCAAGGCGAATCAGATCGAATTCTAAATGTTCATGAACGTGAACGTAAAAGTATTATTGAGGACGCTCTTGGTTTGGGGCGTTTTTATCGCCGGCGAAAGGAGGCGTTGCAGAAGTTAGATCGAACACAGAAAAATTTAGCCGAGATTGAATCTCATCGCCAGGAGCTACTGCCGGCACTGCGTTTTCTTACTAAGCAAAAAGAACGGATTGAAGAAACAAAAAAGCTAAGAGCTCAGCTAACAGAGAGGTATCAGCAGTTTTTTCGTCGTGAATCTCTACTTGTCTCACACCGTGAGG
>JBBDUH010000024.1:0-1524 GCA_040904005.1 Minisyncoccota bacterium | reverse complement strand
AGAGTTAAACATTAATCCTCACTTCTGCAAGAATTCGGTCTATTGTTGGAAAATAGATTGTAAATAGGGCCAATATACAATGCAATGTATTAATTGTTAACTTATCACCCGCAACCGCTGGGCCGCCGATCGGCAATGAGAAAAAACCTGAAAGATTTACAGTACAAAACTCATTGTTTTTCAAAACCTCTTTTTAATGAACTACCCCGAGGCAGAGCCATCGGGGTATCATTATGATTTCAGTATATTATTCTTGCCGACCCAAAGGGTCGGGGAATTAAACCACCTTTGATTAAATTGGTACTATGACTACTGATGATCAGAATAACTCATATGTAATCGGTGTTGATTTTGGCACCGACTCGGTACGGGCATTGTTGCTGGATACCGGCGGCGGAGTCGTTGCCGAATCGGTTTTTAACTACCCCAGATGGGCAGAAGGCCTCTATTGTGACCCTGCCCAAAACCGGTTCCGACAGCATCCGCTGGATTATATCGAGGGAATCGGGCAGACGATCCGTGAACTCCTGAAGGATTTGTCCGACGAACAAAAGAAAAATATCAGGGCGATTTCCGTGGATACGACGGGTTCTACGCCCGTTGCGGTGAATGACTCCGGGACCCCGCTTGCGCTGACGGAGGGATTTGAAGAGAATCCCAACGCGATGTTTATTCTGTGGAAGGATCATACGGCCATCCGGGAAGCGGATGAGATCAATTCGCATTCGACAAGTTGGAGAGGAACGGACTATACCAAATATGTCGGCGGAATCTATTCATCGGAATGGTTTTGGGCAAAAATCCTGCATACCCTCAGAGAGGACAAGCAGGTCCGGGAGGCGGCAACTTCCTGGGCGGAGCATTGTGACTGGATCCCGTTTGAACTGACCGGGGGCACGGATGTACAGGATATGAAACGAAGCCGGTGTGCTGCGGGCCATAAAGCCATGTGGCATGAGGAATTTGAGGGGCTGCCATCCGAAGAGTATTTGAGTGAACTGGATCCCCTGCTTTCGGGATTGCGGGACCGGCTATACCGGCACACGCATACCTCTGATAAGCCGGCGGGAACCCTTTCCGGGGAATGGGCAAATAAACTGGGGTTGCACGAAGAGGTCGTGGTTGGAGTCGGTGCCTTTGACGCTCACATGGGAGCTGTCGGGGGAGAAATTGAACCCTACTATCTCAGCAGGGTAATGGGTACCTCCACGTGTGATATGCTGGTTGCCCCTCCGGAAGATCTGAAAGGCAAGCCGGTGAAAGGTATCTGCGGCCAGGTGGAAGGGTCCATTCTGCCCGGAATGACCGGACTGGAAGCCGGCCAGTCGGCTTTTGGCGATGTCTATGCCTGGTTTCAGGAGCTGCTGTATTGGCCTCTTGAACGAATTATTGGGAATAGCGACCGGATTGACGAGGACGTTAAAGAAGTCGTAATGGAAGAAGTCAGGGAAAATCTGTTACAGGAATTATCTGATGCCGCCCAACACGTTGAACCGCAGGAGTCAGGCATTGTGGCTCTTGACT
>JBBDUH010000023.1:0-1596 GCA_040904005.1 Minisyncoccota bacterium | reverse complement strand
ACACTCTTTACACATCTAAGTACACATTTGCTACTGCCTGGCAACTCGCGCATCTGCTACTATATAGCTAATGAACGAGAATCAGAATCTTCGCATTCCGCCCCAAAGTCTTGATGCTGAGAAGGCATTGCTTGGCTCCATTATGCTGCGGGAAAGCTCACTCCACGACGTGATCGAAAAGATCCGCCCAGAGATGTTTTATGCCCACAAGCACAGCAAGATTTACGAAGGTATGCTGGCGCTCTTCTCTGACGGCACCGCCATCGACCTCCTCTCCCTTTCCGACAAACTGGAGGAGCGAGAGACCCTCACCAACATCGGCGACAGCGAGTACCTGACCGAGATCGTCAACTCTGTTCCCTCGGCCTCCAACATCGAGCACTACGCCGACATTGTCTACAAGAAGTTCATGCTCCGTCAGCTGATTACCGCTGGTGGTGACATCACTCAGCTCGGCTACGAAGAAAGTGGTGACATCGATGATGTTCTCGATGAAGCCGAGAAGCGACTCTACGACATTACAGATGAAGGCAACAACAATAGCTTCGTTGCTATCTCTTCTGAGCTGGAGGGTGCCTTTGAGCGTATCGAAAAGCTTTCCGAAAATGGCGATGAGCTGCGCGGTGTACCGACCGGCTTTCCTAAGCTTGACAGCAAGCTCTCGGGCCTCCAGCCATCTGACTTAATCATCCTGGCCGCGCGGCCTAGTATGGGTAAGACCTCTCTCGCCCTAGACATTGCCCGCCAAGCCGCGGTCAAGCACAACCGCTCTGTTTGTGTATTCTCACTGGAAATGAGCTCGCAGCAGCTGGTTGATCGTATGCTTGCGGCTCAGTCGCGTGTTGATGCCTGGAAGCTACGGACTGGTAAGGTACGCACTGATGCTGAGTTTTCTAAACTGCGCGATGCTCTCGGCGAGCTTTCTAAAGCGCCGATATTTATCGACGACAAACCCGGCAACAACATCATCCGCATGCGCTCTGTCGCCCGCCGCCTCAAGCGCGAGAACAATCTCGATCTCATTGTGGTCGACTACCTGCAGCTAATGATACCAACCGGTCGAGCCAAGAACTCAGACTCAATGGTCTTCCAGATTACCGAGATTTCTCGCGCCTTAAAGATGCTGGCCAAGGAGATGAATGTGCCAGTATTGGCGCTCTCTCAGCTGTCCCGTGCCGTGGAGCAACGCCGGGATCGCCCTCGTCTCTCTGACCTGCGTGACTCTGGTTCGATTGAGCAGGATGCTGACGTCGTGATGTTTATTCACAATGACGACAAATACAAAGACAACGAAGCCGACCACAACAACATCACCGAGATCCTGATCGAGAAGCACCGTAATGGCCCGACCGGCAAGGTTGACCTTTACTTTGACGTCAACAAAACCAGCTTCCTCTCAATTGAAACCGATGACTTTGATGCTATTGGCTCCAAGAACTCATCTGATTCACTGGAAGAGGCATTCTAAAGTATAGATCTTGGGTTCCTCTATAGAATTAATAAGTCCAACGACTCAAGTCGCTACAAATACATTTTAATCACAATACGCAATAGATTTTATATGGATTCTCGTGAACGACTCACAAACGCATTCAA
>JBBDUH010000022.1:0-1598 GCA_040904005.1 Minisyncoccota bacterium | reverse complement strand
CGGTATAATTCGTGCTTATGGCAAGACACGCAAAAAGTATTTCTCAAGGTAACACGGCAACCGAACATCTTGGCGTTGGGGTCCTCTCCCTCTGTTATCCCCTCCCCATCATCACACGTATCATCTCGGAGTGTGGTAAATCAGACAAACGGATCCGCGATCTTCCGGCAGCACTTATGGTCTACTATGTTATCGCGCTGAGTTTGTTTCCGGGCGTGGCTTATCAGAGCGTGTTACGGTGGCTCCTCAGTGGCATGCAGTGGTTGGGCAATCATTCCTTCCGCATTGCCTCCCGGGAGTCGCTGAGTGATGCCCGGCAACGCTTGGGGGTATTACCCATGCAAAAACTACACGAGCAAATGGGGCTCCCGATGGCCGATAGATCTTTGCCGGGCAGCCACTTCAAGGAGTTGCTCCTTGTAGCCATTGACGGTACCACCCTTGCACTACAGGACACGCAGGCGAATGCCGAGGAATTTGGTCGCCCCTCGAACCAGCATGGCGAAGCGGTTTGGCCATTGGCCCGGTTTGTGGGCCTCGTGGAATGTGGAACCCATCTGATATTCGGGGCATCTCTGGGTGGCTACAAGGATTCGGAAATCACTTTGGCTAAATCTTTGACCCCACGCCTTGGCATCGGGATGCTTTGTCTGGCGGACCGCCTTTTTCCCGGCTTCGAACTCTGGAAGCAATATGCCGCAACCGGTGCTCACTTGCTCTGGCGGGCAAAGACATCAGTGGAGTTGAAGAAAATCAAAGATTTTCCCGATGGTTCGTATCTCGCAGAATGGCTGCCGGAAGAAGCGCGGAAAAAAGGGAAAACCGCTGAGGTCGTGCGTGTGATCGAATACAAACTCAAGGATCCCGGACTCGATAGCGATAAAGACTGTACTTATAGACTTTTCACCACAATCCTTGATTGCACTTTAGCGACAGCAGAAGAACTTGCCGCCCTCTATCCCCAGAGGTGGGAGATCGAACTCACCATCAAAGAAGGAAAAACTATTTTCCGCAAAGGTCGGATTACATTGCGCAGCAAAAAACCTGATTTGGTCAAACAGGAATTCTGGGGCATGATCCTGGCTCACTACCTGGTACGTAAAATGATGGCCCAGGCCGCCTTGGACAGGAAAGCGGACCCGGACAAGCTGAGTTACGAAGGGTGCATCGAAATCATAAAATCCACGCAAACAGGACCCGTCCTGAATTTTTCCCCCTGAAGCAAGGACCGTGGTCTTTGCACAGATGTTTCTTCATATAGGAGTAACGTACACCGCAAGCAGCAGAGGTCGGAGCACTGATCGTATGATTAAATCAAAAGGCAGACCCGTGTTTCCGGTTAGGAAACGCGGGATCAAGACCATCAAGCGAAAACGCGAAACAACAGTCATGATCATCTAACCCGCCTGGCGGGTCTAATATCCAACGCGATGACAGCATGGGGTGTTGCGGCGGGGACGCCGCGTGCCGTGAGTGTCGCATTCGGCCAATCACCTCCGGGCCAGTTTAAGTTATGTGGACGGCGGGCGTTCAGTTTGCCCTGAGTTTGGCGTTTTCGGGGAGGGAATGTGATCTTTCGATCCTGAATCTCCCCGAAA
>JBBDUH010000021.1:0-1628 GCA_040904005.1 Minisyncoccota bacterium | reverse complement strand
ATGAAAGATATGCTGAATGTCATGTCCAAGTTCCTCAATCTGGGTATGCCCCTGCAAGATGTAATCAAAGCATCGACTTGGAACCCGGCACAGGTGATTCAACGGAAAGATCTCGGACATCTAAGTGTGGGAGCTGAAGCCGATATCGCCCTGTTGAGCCGGCACGAAGGAGAGTTCGGTTTTATGGATGCCAGCGGATTCATGATACCCGGAAATGAAAAGCTCGTATCGGAATTAACGATTCGTGCAGGTAAGGTGGTCTATGACCTGAACGGAATTGCTGCACCCCGTTGGGGTGAATAAGCGCTGGGAATTTGTAATGTTCTCGGACATACGGCGCGAACGGGTGCCGATATAATCGTATTACGTCGGCTGACGGGTTGTCTCCTCCTCATAGGTAAAGCGGATTTTTCGCGTGCTTTTTTCCCGCCCCGTAACTTCAGTCAGCGGTTTGTAAAGATCGGGGCGCCGGCTGGCTAACCATCGCTGCCCCGTACAGTTCTTAAGGATATCCGGATCGAGATCTGCAATCACCATTTCATCGCGGGCCTTCCATGTTTCAGCAATAATTTCGCCATACGGATCGATGATCATGGCATTTCCCGTTCTTACTTCACCGTCGTCCACCCCGACCCCGTTGCTGAAGATAAGGAACATTCCGTTATCGTGTGCCCGTGAGGGTAGCCAGCGCATGAGCCATTCCCTGCCTTTAGGCCCGAGAAATTCGGCCTCAATAGCCCCGGGATTCTCTTTCCGATCTTCCCAAAGTCCGGGATCGATGGTTCCCATACACCGTGGACTTGGCGAGTTACAACCGCCCGTTTGATGAGGGGCGAGAAGAATTTCGGCCCCTTTTAACGCTGTAATTCGCACATTTTCTATAATATTGTTATCGTAACAAATCAGCAGTCCGACTTTTGCACCCTGCGGAATGTCAAAAACCGTGAACTCAGAGCCGCTGGCCATGTGTTCACTTATAAAACAGTGAAGTTTCCGATGGCTAGCGATTTGACCGTCCGGCATAGCCAGCACATAGGTATTGTACAAAGTTCCATCGTCACTTCGTTCTATCAACCCGGCACCAACGCACATGTTGTATTTGCGGGACAGAGACTGCACCTTTTGGGCCGAGGGGCCTGATGGAACCGGTTCTGCCAATTGTTCAATCTCCGGTTTCGATAGGTTTCTTACGTGCCAATAACCGGTTATACACATTTCAGGGAAAATCAGTACATCTACATTTTTGTGGGAAGCCGATTCGGCAAACTCACTAATCTTCTCCAAATTGGCTTTTTTGTCTCCCGGTTTATGATTGAACTGAACAGAAGCCACTTTCAGATTATTCAACATGATATATCCTTTTCTTTTTGTTGGTAAATCTGACATGAATCTACTGAGACGGCCTCGATTTTTCAAACAGGTAAAGTTTCTGAACGTCCTGCCGTTTGTGTTAAACTCAAGTTTCGGCCAGACACGTTCCGTCAAGGCTGATTCCTCTGCTTATACTATGTTCACTCGCCGCATTGTAAAAAAAGCAGCATGCCTGTCCATTGATTTACGGCTCGCAATAAACATCAGCCACCACAAATAAACGATTTATTTGCTGATTTCAACGATCATATCGATTT
>JBBDUH010000020.1:0-1641 GCA_040904005.1 Minisyncoccota bacterium | reverse complement strand
CAACAAAGTTCACGCGCAACCCAGGAATTCGTCCCCATCGATGAGGTGCGGGATGGCATCCTGGTTCTTGATGATGGCTCACTGCGGGCGGTTTTGATGGCTTCATCGATCAACTTCGCACTCAAGTCAGAGGATGAGCAGCGCTCGGTACTAATGCAGTTTCAGAACTTTCTCAACTCGCTCGACTTCTCTATGCAGTTCAGCATTCAATCACGCAACCTTGATATTAGGCCGTACTTGGAAGATTTAGAAAAACAACACGAAAAGAAGGAGAATGATTTGATGAAAACACAGATTAGTCAGTACATTGATTTCATTCGCACCTTCACCGAGGACACCAATGTAATGCAGAAAATCTTCTTTGTGGTCGTCCCATACAACCGTGCAGCAATTGAAAATGAGAGTGGTATTATCGGCAGTATCCGCAGCCTTATTGGTAAAAACAGCCAGGATTCCAACGAGGAGTCCTTCCAGGAAGCCCGTAATCAGCTGGATCAGCGCGTGCAGTTGGTGCGGCAGGGTTTGATCCGCACCGGCGTGAGAGTAACCCAGCTCGGCACCGAAGAAAACATCGAGCTCTTCTATCGCTTGTTTAATCCTGGTAACCTTAAGCAGGGGGTGAGTAATAGTGATTTTTAAGCGAACGTGAGATCTTTAACAATTTCTAAGTATGGCTTTTGATTTTTTAAAAAACAAAGATAAGCAAAGTGGCGTTTCTGGTATCAAGAAGCCAGAGTCTTTCCTGCCACATCAGGTAGAGGACACCGGATCGCTTGATCTTAAGGATGTCATTGCTCCTTCGGCGCTAAAAATCAGCCCGCGTCAGCTTAATTTAGGAGAGAAAATTGCCCGCACCTTTTTTGTAATTTCTTACCCATCCATTCTTCCTGATAGCTGGTTTTCGCCCATAATTAACCTCGACCGCCTGTTTGATGTATCTGTTTTTGTCCACCCGATTGATACCGGAAAGATTCTACGTAAATTCGAAAAACGCGTAGCCGAGGTGCAGAGCCAGATCAACATCCGCCAGGAGAAGGGAATGGTGCGCGACCCAAAACTTGATAGTGCTCGCCAAAACTTAGAGCAGCTGCGCGATGATCTCCAGCAGGCGAAAGAAAAAATATTTAATGTTGGGCTCTACATAACCATCTACGGAGGTGATGAGAATGAACTGAGTAAAACCGAGGGAGAAGTTCGCTCTATTCTCGAGTCGCAGCTTATTTATCTTAAGCCGGCGCTCTTTCAGCAAGAGCAGGGCTTCCGCTCCACACTACCGATTGCTAAGGATGATCTCCAGGTGCACTCTAAGTTGAACTCCTCGCCGCTTTCAAGTATGTTCCCGTTTGTCTCCTTCGACCTCACCTCCGACCAAGGCATCCTTTTTGGTATCAATCGGCACAACTCCGGGCTGGTACTGTTTGATCGCTTCCAGATGGAAAACTACAACTCAATTATCTTTGCCACTTCTGGTGCAGGAAAGTCATACGCCACGAAGCTAGAAATTCTGCGTAGCCTAATGTTTGATACCAGTGTCATTGTCATCGACCCTGAGGATGAGTACCGCTACCTGGCCGAGGCGACAGATGGGAGACACTTTAATATTTCTCTGACAAGCAACCATCACATCAACCCATTTGACCT
>JBBDUH010000019.1:0-10189 GCA_040904005.1 Minisyncoccota bacterium | reverse complement strand
TGACTGTTGATGGTCTTAGTATTGGTGACATCCAGAATGTTGTCATCCGTGATCGCGAGATTCTTCAGTCCGAAGGAATCTTTGTTATCATTGTTGCGATAAATCCAAAGACCGGTAAGCTGCGCAAATCTCCCGACCTAATCTCACGCGGATTTGTTTATCTCCGTGAATCCAAGGAACTGCTTACCGAAACCCGCGAAATGGTGCGCAAGATTGTTCAGGACGCTGGCAAGGGCCGTAATTCTGTGAACTTCGACTACGTCAAGAGCCAACTGACAGACAAGGTTCGCCAGCACCTCCGCCAGAAGACGGGCAAGGAACCATTGGTAATTCCAGTTGTCATCGGCGTGTAACGAACCCTAACTGGAAGGGTTAAACCCTACCAGTTATAAAACCTGATAGACGCACTGTCAAAAAACTGTCCCCATGGACGGTTTTTTGTTTTTCCACAAAGTAGTTTACAATAGGTAACATATATTTATTAGCACTAGGATCACCTGTAAGTTTCGGAAACTTACAGACTTAATTAGCCTTACCACCAATGGACTTACAATTCTGGTCACTACATAAAGATAAAAGGTCTGAAAAATCCGAAGTAAAAGAGACTCCCCTGTCGCTCCGCATCTCGACCTATATGATGTCGGCCTTTTTCACGCTGCACTTTGTCCTGCCGCTGTATGTAAACTCAAACTTCCTCGACTCAATCGTCTCCGAAACCACGACTAGCCTTATTTACATCGTCGCCGCTATTCTGGCTATTGCGACCATGTCCGTCTCCGCCGACATGCTCCCGAAGCTAGGAAACTTCTGGTCGATGCTCATCTTCCTTGTCCTGGAATTGGCCGCCGTGGCCATCCTGGCCATCCCGACTGCCCCAGTCGCTCTCCTGATCGGTGCCTTTATTGCTCACTGGATTCTCACCGCTATTATCCGCTTCAATATCGATGTCTTTCTGGAGCACTTTTCCACCGATGCCGAAACCGGCAACATCCGTGGAAGCGTAATCGCCCTCAACCATGTTTCCTACATCATCGGCCCCCTTTTAGCCGGCTTCATTCTTAGCGGCGACACCTTCTGGCAGATGTACCTTGTCTCAGCCGTGTTGGTTGTTCCACCATTGGTAATCCTGATTAAAAAGTTCCGCAACTTCGCCGACCCAGTCTATGAGAACGCCTCACTCTTCAAGAGTGTGCAGAAGGTATGGCAGGATGTTAATGTTCGCTTTGCCCTTGGTGCCATGTTTGTGCTGCGCCTCTTCTTTGCCTGGATGATTGTCTACACTCCAATCTACCTACACAAATACATCGGCCTTTCCTTCAGTGAAATCGGAATTATCTTCTCCATTATGCTGGTGCCCTTCGTTCTCTTTGGTCAACCACTCGGTCGGATTGCTGATAAGTGGCTGGGCGAAAAGGAGCTCCTAATTGGCGGCTTTATCATCACCGCCATCTTCACCGCCTCACTCTCACTTGTTACCGCTCCGTCCATCCTTATCTGGGGAGCTCTACTATTTGGTACCCGTACCGGCGCCACGATGATCCAGGTTATGAGCGAAGGCTACTTCTTTAAGCATGTTGAGAGTGCCGACATCCACGCCATCTCAGTATTGCGGATGATTCGCCCCGCCGCCTACACGATTGCCCCTATTTTAGCCAGCCTCATGCTCCTCTTTGCTCCCTTCTCCGGCATCTTCCTTGGCATCTCCGTTGCGCTCATCCTCGGCGCCCTCATCTCCCTCCCCATCGTCGACACCCGCTAGCTGTAAGGGCTTAGCCCTTACAGACTACGATTCTAGCTTTATGTCATCTACTTCTTGAAAAAAAGCTTGACGACGATGCATTTGATGCTTAGAGAATTCCTTAAATTCTTTTGGAGAACCAAATAAATCACTGAAGGTGGAATTGCTGCTAATAAGAGGTTCTCTGTCACCCATAATTTCACCCAAACTAGAGAATGGATTCCTTCTTGATTCTTTAAACGCTTCATCGAAATTTTCTACTGCCTTCTTAACTCCTCCTGGATAACACTCAAAAGAATTCTTTACCAATACATACACAAAAAGCATTCGTATTTGATCATCATCTAAAACCTTAACAGCCTTATAAGGGCCGGAAAACATTCGTTCCTCTCTGTTGTATTTTGATTTCATATATCCAACATACGTATTCCCGAGCTTCTGCATAAAAGAAGAAATACCACCTTCAAGGATTTCAGTGAGAATCAAATGGTAGTGATTGTTCATTAAAATATACCCATCAATCTGAACTAGAGCTTCTTGAGATCTCCACGAATGAGGCCAAGGTAAATCATGCCCACTTGATATTGAGCTAACATCTTTTTGCCAACGATGAATATTGGCATTATTGTTTTTGTAGCGAAGTATCTCTAAAAACCGCCAGCGATCATGATCTGAATTATATATATCTGTTTTTAAAACCCCTCTATTGAAACAATGGAGAATATCACTTATTTTTATTGGAATTCTTGACATTATATATAGAATACCAAAAACACTCATGACCTGTAAGGGCTAAGCCCTTACAGGTTTAAAATGGTAGAGTTAAACCCTGCCAGTGAGAGTACAGCTGCACAATCTTGTCAAAAACCACCAGGCCTGATAGTAAATACCACCAGGTTTGATAGTAAATAATGTCAGACGCCGAGCTCTTTTAGCTTATCCAGATAATCAACCACGGTAGTAACAAACTCTCCATGACTCCAGACCAGCGGTGTCGCCGACAGGGGTGCACCAGTTTTGAGGTCAAGCTGCTCTGAAAGCAGACCAGAAGCCGTGGTATGCTCAGCGACCCACTCAATAATCTGTGCTACTTCCTCGAGCTCCGCTGCGGAGTCAGCACGAGCAATCAAGTACTGAGCCTGCCAAAGTGTAGTTACAAACCAAGGGTTTCCTGCGACCGGTTCGTCTGCATTCTCTTCATTCCGATAATACGTATCTCGCTCATGGCGAGCTAGGCCACCCACCTCCGGGACGCGCAGAACCTCCTCCGTAATAGACATTGCATTCACAACGCGCTCATCATCCGCTTCTAACACACCAAAATACCAAACCCCAAAAGCAGCAGAGAAATCAACCGTCGGATCCTGAACAAACTCTCCTTCCACAACATCACCGCTGCGCACGAAGTAGCCTTTCTCTTCATCATATAAATACTGCAAAATTCCCGCCTTCACCTCCTCCGCCTTGCCCTCACACCGCTTGGCCTCAACCTCCTTACCCAGAAGGCGAGCAAAATTCCCCACCGCCCGTAACGCACCGTAAACAGAGCTGGCTGTATATGTATGCACACCAATGCGCTCCTCCCAGAGGTCATAGCTACGCTTCGGTAGTCCGGTCTCATCATGCCGATATGTAATCAAAAAGTCAGCCGCTGGTTGGATAAATGAATTGTAGATACTCTCGACGTACTCCAGGTCCTGCGAACGTTCGTAGTGCCGCCACAAAGCGTAAAGCACGACAGCTGTTTCGTCCTCCTGAATCGGTAACTGATACATCCCTTCGTAAAACCATGGATGCCAAGACGACCCCAGCGAACCATCCGGCCCGTACTTATGCATAAGATACCCCTCCGAACGCAAGGTTCTATTCAAAAAGGAGAAGAAGCGTTGGCTAACCCGCCAGAACCCCACCCGATCAAAGGCCTGAGTTATGAAAGCTCCATCACGCGGCCAAACATAACCGTAAAAGTCCTTACCCCGCTGCAGCATGTCTGAATCGCTAGAAGCGATAATCCCCCCATCATTATCAGCATGCGAACGCATCACCAGAAGAGACCGATTAAACAGATTCCTTGCCTCTGTAGACAGGTTGTGAAAATGGCTCGGCCGTCTGTCCAGCCAAGCGCGCCAGTAGTCAATCGTTGTTTCCATCAGATGCTGCGGGCTACGGTCATGCACATACTTATTCAAGTTAATCACATCCGCCACCGACCGACCAACCGCCAGCCAGTAGTATGTGGTGCGACTCGACTTGGCCGGATAAGTACGTTCTAAGCCAAGGCAGGAATCAGCCGGACCATGCTCAATTGTATTACCTTGCAACTTGCCGTCCTCAGCATCACGCCAGGAGCCCTCCTTGCCCTCAATCCCGCTAACACCAGTGGTGTACTGCGAGAAGGAGCCATCATCATCTATCGCATTTATCAAAAAAGTGCGCCGGTTACGGTAGTGAATCAAGCACTCATTCGCCGGGTCAAAGTAGGCCGTGCTGGCCTGGCGCGACTGCCTGATCTCAAACTCCTGAGCAAAAAAGAGTGTGATCTCCCGCTCCACATCCCACTGATTCGTTACCTCAACCGCTCGCAGAAAGATTGACTGTTCATTATAAACAACATCGCGAATCGAGAGAGTGATACCAATCCGGTCATTACGCGCCGTGATCTGTGAAGCAAGGGTCTCTGGATTTGTCGTCGCACGCACAACAAAATCATCGTCAGACAGCCAGCTAATACTACCGTCAACAAAAACACCAACCCGATGCTGATGCTCATCACCGACGTGATTCTCGAAGCCAATGTGCGGATAATACAGATCCTGCAGTTGACCACGCTCGTCGATTCCGACCAGCATTTGCCCATTTCCAGCTGTAAATGATCTTGGCATGTGTTAAAAGAATTATGAAACAGGAATCAGGAATTATGAATTTGAAGCGGTCTCATATGTAATGTACATAACGCTAATCAGTGTATTGATTTTAGAAAGTGCGGCTGTAGTAACCGTGCAGTCTTAACGCTATGACCTCTTTTTCCTGCTTCCATTATAACCTAAAGCTAAGACACACTTTGCACCGACAGCCGCTTCCCACCTGGCGGTGCTGTTGCTTTGTAACAGCGTTCCCGCACATCAGAGAGGACATTCATATAAGTAATGAAAGCCTCATATGGTGATTCGTGTGGATTAAAGTAGGCGTGAACATCGCCGTCCGAGAACCACTTGGTGCACATATAGTAAAGATGGTCTGAGGTCTGTAGTCGCTGCCAATCACGGTGAATCGCCTCATCGGCAGCCTGCTCTACCAGCGAACGCAGATCATACAGAGCCGCTACCGCCGAACGCTGCATGTCATTTCCAAGCCAGGCAGAAAGATCCCGCTCCGTATCGGCCCAGGTTATCACCTCCGGCACATCCACTTCGCCAGCCGATTCGTGGCCAGCCACCACCTCGGAGGGTGTCATGAAAGTGTTGTCTGGGTGATCCAGAATCTCCCCCGGGAGCCGACGAAGAAAGTCAAAGATGCCGGTATCCTCCCACTGATGCTCCCCGAAGGTCTCATAATCAATAAAAAGATTAATCAGCTCGCCGCTGGTCTTCCGATCCGCATTATGATCATTAATCCAACTAGCAAACTTCTCGGCCGTGAGCGGCCAACCTTCCCACTCTTTATCAGAGAACCGAAACGCGATATCATCGCTCAGCTTATAATTCTTCAAGAGCAGACGCACCTGCTTGGTTTCTGGCGGATGATAGAGAAAATTCGGTGACCGCCAGCCCAGCACTCCATCCCAGCCTTCCGCCAGCACTCCTTTATATCCAGCCTGATCCGCCCAGAGGCCCAGGTCGTTGTTGTAGGCCAGTTCGGTATTGCGAAACACCTGCGGAGTCAGGCCAAACAGCTCCTCAATCAGCGCCGTATGCGCCTCTACCTGGCGCTCGAACTCCTTACGGTCATAAAAGAAGGCCAGCGAATGATGATACGTCTCAGCCAGCACCTCAACCTGCCCAGTCGCCACCAACCGCTGAAAAGACTCCAGTACTTCAGGGCTATACTCGGCAAACTGCTCTAAAACTACTCCTGAGAAGGAAAAGCTAACCCGAAACTCCGGATGAGCCTCTAGAAGCTCCAAAAGTATTTCATTGGTCGGCAGGTAGGATTTGCGCGCCACCTTTCTCAGCACTCGCTGGTTATTGCGGCTGGTCTCGGAGTCATCATTAAAATAGTTTCGAGGTGAGGTATCCGCACCAGTAGTTTCAAACACATTAAACGGCCGCAGGCGATACGGTTGATGGACTTGAAAATAAGGACAAATAGTGGCCATAACTAATTTTATAATATCATGAGTTCTCGTTACCTATATCCAACAAAATAAGTAATTTAGAGAAGAGAGTCACGACTAAATTAAGTTAGAAATTAAATGTCGAATCTGGAAGGGTTAAACCCTACCAGTAATACTACTGTAAAGTAATGTAGTCAAACTCTGTTCATTTCAGCACCTCTTCGTACGCAGCTGTGATTGCATCCGCTGTATCCGCCCAGCTAATGCGGTGTACTTCCCGGTTTCCATTTGTTGCTAGCTCAGTATAAAGAGCCGGATACTCCAAGACAGCATTCATCTGATTTGCCATCCGCTCGGTATCCCAGAAGTCAGCAGTCAGAGCGTGATCAATAACCTCTGCGACCCCCGACTGCTTACTAATAAGCACCGGCGTCTTGTTCATCAAGGCCTCAAGCGGCGTGATCCCAAACGGTTCCGAAACACTCGGCATCACAAACAGATCGGCCGACTGATACAGTTGGTCGATCTTTTCACCGCGCACAAAACCGGGAAAGAAAAATCTGTCTGCTATCCCCAGCTCGGCTGCCCGCTCAATCATCTGCCCCTGCATACCGCCGGATCCAGCCACCACAAAGTAGGCGTCTTTACGAATTTCCAGCAGGCGCCGCGCCGCTTCCATAAAGTAATCCGGGCCCTTCTGAATCGTAATCCGACCCAAGAAAAGCACAATCTTGCCGCCCCGCTCCTTTATATCCTTGAGTACCGCCGGCAGCTCCTTCTTCTCCTCACTATCAATACCATTGTGTGCCACCCCACTCTTTTCTGGCTCCAGTCCGTAATGCTTGATTAAAAGCTTGCGGGTAAACTCACTCACCGCCAGCACTCGGTCGGCGGAGGCAATACCGGCACGCTCAATCGCATACACCCGCTCATCCACCCCGTTGCCGCCGGTGCGGTCATACTCGGTTGCGTGCACGTGGGCCACCAGCGGTGCACCCGTGGCCTGCTTGGCAGCCAAGCCAGCCGGAAAGGAGAGCCAGTCGTGCGCATGAATTACATCCGGATTCACCTTCCTCGCAATCGCCACCGCCTGTTGGCCATACCGAGCCACCTCCGCCATCAGTGTCTGGCCGTAGGGTCCAGCCCCTTTGCCAGCCTGCTGCTTCTCGTACTCCTCGCTCGTTACATACGGCGAGTACAGCCCCGAGTCTATTGTTGTAACAGTGAAATCAGCGCCCGCTGTATCGGCAAACAAGAACTCAACTCCCTGCTCGCACAAATCGTAAGAGCGCGGCAAGACAAAATGCAGCTCATGCCCAGCCGCTACCAAGGCGCGGGCAATCCCCTCACAGGCAACCCCAAGCCCGCCGCTGTTATGTGGGGGAAACTCCCAACCAAACATAAGTACTTTGTGTGTCATAAAAGCTTACCAACTATAAAAAATCATTTTGTCTAAAGACATTATACTACTCATTGGTAGTTGTGGCAGTCGTGGAGGTAGTGGAGCTAGCAGTATCATCACTTTCTCCATATCACACCCTGGATAGGTTCAGCCCTTACAGGGTGTTTATCGAATAATACTACCGCCGCGAATAGTGGTACCGCCGCGCAGTTGGGTTGATATACCGCTTATAACATCACTCAGTACAGCATTGGTTATAAAGGAAATTTCATTACCATACACATACCCTTCCGCTGTATGCATGTAAGCCCGCACATAATAAAGAGTCATCGAAACCAAACTCGAGAGCGAACCAGTAAATGATCCAGTACCGAATGACCCTGATTGGATAATCGTATTGTCATATGTGGTGCCGGCCGGAGCTGTATCACCCGGATAAGCCTGTGATGAAGTCGAGAAGACAAAGCCGCGCTCATCAGACTCTGCTTCACCACCCAAACTCACAATAAAGCCATTAGCAGTGGCAGCACTGGTGCTAACATCACTAATCGAATCCGTACTAACCGACGGCAGTCCAACCGAAAGATCGCCCGTCGCCACAGCCAGCCAGGCTACATCTTCATCTGGATGAGACCCGCAAACTCCGGCTGCATCCAGCTCACAGAACCGCACCTCAGCTCCAGAAGTTGTCACATTTCTAGCCTCACTAATCTCACCATCATCGGCGCCATTCTCGGTCTGCTGCTTGGCAATAACCGTTGGAGCGCTGGTGTAAGTCTCAGAAAAAGAAACCGCGCTCCAGGTATCTCCACCACCGTGCGAGACTTCCCCTGTCTCACCTGTCTGCTCCCACGGAACATTACCTGGCTCAATTGCTATCCAGGCAACTTTTTCGGTTACATGAGTAGTGTCGCAAGTATCTCCATTCGGCTCACAAAGACTAATATTAAAGCCGGTAGTAGTTACGCTATCAATTTTTGCCTCCACTCCATCATTACCATTAGACGTCTGCACCGAAGCAAATACGTATGGTGCCTGCGCATAAGATTTATTAAAGGAAACACTCTGAGCACCAGACTCACCACCACTCAATGAGACTGTCTCTCCCTCAACCCCAAGTATATTGCTTTGATTCAAGCGGTTAGCCGACAGCACCAAGTAGCCAGCCGTCTCAGTAGAAGTTGCCGCCGGATCACAACCCGTCCCGCTAGAGCCAAGTGCCTTACAGATCCTTACCTCAGCCGATGCTTCTGTCACATTCCTGGCCTCAAAGATCAAACCATTGCCGTTATTATCCGAGTTAGTGGTTCCAACCACGATTGGATTCTCGTACGAACTATTAAAGTTAAGTGTACTCCAGGTGCCATCACCCACAGTTGCGATCGTCCCTGCTTCGCCAAACCCGCGACTACCCGGCGTAAAGTACATCTCATCACCATAGCTGTAACCCCGAGAGTTGTGGGCATAGGCCCGCACATAATAAACAGTATTAGCCGTCAGACCAGTTGCAGGAAGAGAGAAAGATCCAACACCAAAAGATCCGGTCTCATTCTCAACGCTAGAGTATGAGCTTGAGGCAGGAGCAGTATCGCCGGGCTCTGATTGTGAGCTAGTAGAGTACACAAAGCCGCGCTCATCCGCATTCTCGCCAGCAGTATCAGTGATTTCTCCATTTAAGTCAGCCTCCGTCTCAGTAATACCAGAAGCTCTCTGAGTGACCACCGTAATCGGGTCCGGTTCTGTCGTGAAGGAAACCTGCCCACCATAACTATAGCCCCTGCTGTTGTGCGCATAGGCACGCACGTAGTATGTAGTATCACCAGATAAATCAGACAAGCCCAAAGAAAAAGAGCCAGTGCCGAAAGATCCGGTCTCATTTTCAAAGTTAGAGTATGTGCTGGAGCCAGGAGCAGTATTACCTGGGTCTGACTGTGAGCTAGTAGAGTACACAAAACCCCGCTCATCCGCATTCTGTCCACCAACATTAGTAATGTTTCCGTTACCAGAGGCAGTTGAGTTGGTGATGCTTGAGACAGACTGGGTAGAGACTGTTGGAAAGGCAACCAGAGTCGTGAAGGAGACCTGCCCACCATAGCTATAACCCTCACTATTGCGCGCATAGGCACGCACGTAGTATGTGGTGTTATTAGCCAAACTAGAAAAACCTAAAGCAAAGGAGCCTGTGCCGAAAGACCCAGTTTGATACCGAACGGATTCATAGGCGCTCGCCGCCGGCGATGTGTTGCCTGGGTTAGAGCGGCTCACTGTAGAGTACACAAAGCCGCGCTCGGTAGAGTTCTCATAGCCGGTCGCGGTGATGCTTCCGTTACCAGTGGCAGTCGATTCGGTAATACTCGAGACAGACTGGGTCGAGACTGTCGGTCGGTAAATGAGCTTATAACGAACAATAACGACTCCTTTACCACCGTTACCACCGTACCAATAATCATTAGTACAATCCCAGCGGCCGGCACCACCACCACCTCCACCACCATAACCATTAGAACCCGCGCCACCAACAGCACAAGCTGTTGCTGCGTCAGGGTTGCTCGCTCCGGAGCCACCGCCACCAGAACCACCATTTCCACCAGAACCATACCAGTATGAGCCACCACCACCACCTCCACCACGGTATACTCCAGAGCCGGAAATAGTAGAGTATCTTCCATTACCACCACGGCCACCAACCCATTGATAAGAATTACTACCATTAGCAGGATATGCACCACCACCTCCACCACCGTGAGCGGTATCTCCACGCACACCTCCAGAACCA
>JBBDUH010000018.1:51195-52253 GCA_040904005.1 Minisyncoccota bacterium | reverse complement strand
TGTGTGGATAACCGAAGAAGGAAATGCTAGCATGAAGCTAATGAATTATTTCTATAAAATTATTTTGTCTTCAGGCTGTCTTTCTCTACTGCTTTTGCTTACTTTTTCTACAGCAGCTGCCCAGCAGAATTTTAGTCAGCAGCTTGAAGCTATCAAGCAGCAGGTTTACGCTTTGCAGGAGCAAGTTCTGCATCGCTCGTCTACCTCTGTAAATTTTGTAAAACCATCGGTGTCAACGAAGTTTGATACTAATCTTACTCTTGGTGATAGTAGCTCAGAAGTGCGGCAGTTACAGGTTCTACTTAATCAGGTACTTTACCAACCGGTTGCTGCCTCTGGTCCAGGCTCAGTTGGGCAGGAGACCGCTTACTTTGGCGCTAAAACTTTGGCGGCCGTAAAGCGTTTTCAGGATCGTTATGCTGTAGATATTCTTGCTCCAACGGGTCTGCTTGCGCCAACTGGCTTTGTTGGGCCGAGTACGCGAGCTAAATTAAATCAACTAGTAAAAAACACGACTACCGGTTCAAGTCGTGGAGAGAACAATGTAAGTACAGTTTCTAACGATGTTTTTTCTAACGATGATGAACTGGCCGAACTGCGCTCGCGGTTGGTCTTTGATAAATGGGAGCTGACAGAGGCGGATAAACAGAAGATTGTGCAGTCAGTACCAGCTGAACTGCGAAGCCGGTACTTTCCTGACTATGCCGGCAGTATCCGTGATTCAAGTCGTGAGACCGATGCACCACAAAATATTCTCGAGCGAGAGTATCAGCGTCTTCTAGAGCAGCAGTCCTCGTTAATTGAGTCGATCCGGACGTTGGCCTTTCTAGATGCACTTACGCAACCGTCTGTTTTATTGGAAAATTCTTTAGCGACCATCTTTGGTCGGGCAGAGACAGCAGATGCCCAGGCCTTCTCTGTTTTTGGCGGCCGGATATCACTAACCACTCCGTGTACCTGCAATCCCCCAGCGGTACTTGTGACCGTTGTTGGAGTGCGCCCAGCTGCAGTAGTTTATTTCCCAGGAGTTACCCAAAAAAGTCCACCCACCCCACCAG
>JBBDUH010000018.1:0-51095 GCA_040904005.1 Minisyncoccota bacterium | reverse complement strand
GCTGCAGTAGTTTATTTCCCAGGAGTTACCCAAAAAAGTCCACCCACCCCACCAGCCATTGGTGTTAATACATTAGGAAACTACACAAACTTTGGTGTTTGTTTAATGGTGACTCCTCCGGGTTGTTCCCAGATACCAAATTCGGGAACAATTATTTTGATGGGAACCTCTCGTTAGATTAAATTTTCGGATAAACAGCGCCAATTATCAAGTGTGAGTCGCTCAGCGCGGATGTTTGTCTTTAGTTTGCAATCCTCAAGAGCTTTCTCGGTCTGCTCTTTTGTAAATCTCGGGTCGGTGGCGAGGTTGTTGGCGAGTGTTTTGCGCTTGTGGCCAAAGCCGCGCTTGATGAGGGCAAAAAACTCTTCTTCGCTCAAATCACTAAAAAAATCGCGCGAAATATCGCTGATCTGGAGGATTGCTGAATCAACCTTTGGTGGCGGACTGAAACTCTCGGCCGGTACAACCTGAATTATTTCTGGAGTACCAAAAACCTTTACACTAAGGGCTAGAATACTCTCCTTGCCATCGGCCGCAATAATTCGTTCGGCCACCTCCTTCTGGATTAAAAGCACAACCTTTGTGGGTTGATGGGTGCTGGTGAGCGTCTCGGCGATCAATTGGCCGGTTAAGTAATACGGAATATTAGCCACTAGCTTATAGTCGACAGCTTTTAGCTTATTAGCAACATCAAGGTCGCGGATGTCTGATTGTATGAGCTCTAACTGCCCGCTTTTTATTTCAGATTGAAATGTTTGTTCCAATTCTGCAATGAGTGCTGGGTCCTTCTCGACAGCTACCACCTTCGCTCCTGTCTCCAGCAGCGGTTGTGTTAGCGCTCCCTCCCCCGGCCCGACCTCCAAAACAGTATCTGTAGACGAAAGCTCCCCAGCGGCCACGATCGCCGCCAGCGCCTCTTTATCCTTTAAAAAATGTTGTCCGAGATTCTCGCCCATAAATATTATCTACTACGTACAGTGATTATTGCATATTATTATCAACCTGATTCGCTTATCTTAGAAACTTTTTCATAATTTTCTAAACACGACAACGGGCTGTCGTGTTTAGAAAGAGCTAAGATAAGGGTTAATTCCTGGACACTCACTTCGTCCAGGAATATTGTCATATCCCTTATTCCGACTAGAGAATACATGTATTCTCTAGTCATAAGTTCGTGTGATCGTACTTTTAATTTACACAGAAAATTAAAAGTTGCGAACACACACTCGGTCCAGGAATATTGTCATACTAATGACAATATTCGGACATAAATTCGGGCGACGGTACTTGACTGCCGAGGGCAGTCAAGTTGTCCGGCCCTCATTCAAAAAATACAACATCCTCATCATCAAAACTCTCCTGGCTCTCGTCCATCTCAATTAGTTCATTATTAATATCACTCAGAAATGGGCTCGGCGCTTTCCACTCCCTATCACCAAACAAGCGCCGTGATTGGGCATGGCTCAGCACCACCTGCTCCTGTGCTCGGGTCAACGCGACATAGAAAAGCCGGCGCTCCTCCTCGGCCCGTTCGCGGTCACCCTCCTTGTTGCGGGGAAAGAGATCCTCCTCTAGGCCACAGATCCATACGCACGGAAATTCCAGTCCTTTGGAGGCATGCACTGTCATGAGCTGTACTCCTGTCTCGGAAACCTCATCCTGATCACTGGAAAGTGTCGCGTTCTCTAGAAAGGTTTGCATGGCGCCTGCATCACCAGTATGTTCGCTGTCATACTCAGCTGCTACGGCAACTAGCTCGTAGGCATTCTCGAGCCGCTCTTCATCCTCCTTTTTCTTCCCCAACTCCTCGGCCAGGCCACTCTTTTTCAGTACTAACTCTATCGCCTTGCTGGAGGGATTACTTTTAATGTCAGCCTCCAACTCATCCATAAGGGCGAAGAATTCATCGACGGCCTGCCGACGATTCGCAGAGAGCTCGTCGAGCTGCCCAGCAATAATCTTTTCTACTGTCTTTTTGCCGATCCCACGTCGCGGCGTATTGATGATCCGCTGCATGTCGGTAACGGAGTCGCGATTGAGAGCAAAGGTGACATACGCCAGAAGGTCGCGTACCTCCGCCCGCTCGAAGAAGCCGGTACCGGCAATCTGGTAGCCAATCCCGGCCTTATTTAGCGTCTCCTCAATGATGCGCGACTGGAAGTTGGTGCGATACAGGATGGCCCAGTCAGCCAGTGAACCGCCGGCTCTTTCGTGGCTCATCAGCACTTCCGCCATCGCCGTTGCCTCTGTTTTTTCGTTGTAGGCAGTGACGAGCCTTAGCTTCTCGCCGTGGTCGCCCAAACTGATGAGCTCCTTTTTGTCACGCATTGTGTTGCGGCTGATGATGTCGTTGGCTGCTGCTAGGATTCGCTTAGTGGAGCGGTAATTGTGCGCGAGGGTGATGGTCTCGGCGCCTTTGAAGTCATCGGCAAAGGAGAGAATATTATCCAGAGTCGCGCCCCGCCAGGTGTAGATTGTTTGGTCGCCATCACCAACCACAAAGAGACTGCCGCTCTCTCCCACCAGAAGCTTGACCAGCTTGTACTGCAGCCGGCTGGTGTCCTGATACTCATCGACATGAATGTAGCGCCACTGGCCTTGGAGTTTCTCTCGCACCTCCGGATGGTCTCTGAGTAGCTGATACGGCCGCAGGATGAGATCAGAGAAATCAAGAGAGTTCTCGGCTCGCAAGCGTTTCTCGTAGCGTTGCCAGACATCCGCAACCACTGCTTCCTTACCGCTCTTGCCGACGGCCGGGCGAAACTCGCTAGCATCCAGTCCTTCACTTTTAAGATTACTGATCGCCCGCAAAATTACCTTTGGCTTCCATTGGTCTGTGTCGTAGCCGGCCTCTGTGATTAGATCCTTGATTATTCGTGTGCTCTGCCCTTGGTCGCGAATAGTGAAGTCGTTTTTAAGCCCAAGCTTCGGTGCGTAGGTCCGCAGCAGGCGGGCACCAAGAGCGTGGAAGGTGGAGATGGTTGGTAGTGCTTCTGTGTCTACCAGAGCAGCAACTCGCTCGCGCATCTCACCGGCGGCTTTGTTGGTGAAGGTGATGGCTAGGATCTGGCTAGGAACGACTCCCTTCTCATGAATGAGGTAGGCAATGCGACGAGTGATAACGCGGGTCTTGCCGGTGCCGGCGCCAGCTATTACCTTCAGCGGCCCGCCACTCCAGGTGACGGCGGCGTGCTGGGCTTCATTGAGGTCGTCTAGCAACTTATGCATGGAGGGTATCGTAACATTTATGGTCTACTGCGTCCTTCTCTAAACACGACAACAAATTGTCGTGTTTAGAGAATCATGCTGGATTATCGTTGTTTAGCCTAAGAACGATAAGTAAGTCTCTGGAACTTTTTGACTACCAAGTGAAGTGAGCGATATATAAACTTGTTTATATGTCCGAACGGAGCGTTGGGAGACAAATAGATAATTGTTTTCTGAAGATTCAGAAAACAGGAGAGCCTCTTGCTCTCCTTAATAAAAATTCATTATCTATTTGACAAATATGGTATTTATAGTCATCCCGTTGACAGCCGCTTGCCGGCGGTTATAATCGTTCTTGTAAATAGAGGCTGCTTAATATCTCATGAAAAGAAGAGAAAATCATGAGATATTCAATAGCTTCAAATAAATAAGAAATTCTCTGTATCGCCGACTGGCCGCATGACCATCCTTGCCGCACTACCGCCATCCGCCTCGCCTCTTATATTTTTCTGACTTATTAAATCTACTACACAAGACTCCGAGCCTTATCATATATCCGCTCGGATGACACACATTCTGACAGTTGCTGCCCTAGTAGGGTTGGCGCTGTTTTTGCTTGTTCTTACCACCCTTGATTCGCGAGCTGATGCTGATACAGGTGGCATCACCGCTACTTCTGGTGATATTAATCTACAGACACTCGCGCTGCACCGACCAAGTCAGTCTGCCAAGCAGGAGCTGGGTCTGGGTGGCCCAGATCTCAATATTGTCGGCGATGCAGCCGTGGTGGCGCCCAAGAGTCCGACTACTGGTGAGGATGCTGACCTTAATGGCCTTCACTCTAACCGCAAGCAGGCCAGTATTTATGTAGTGCGGGCGGGCGATACGCTTGGCGAGGTGGCCGAGATGTTCGGTGTTTCTGTTAATACAATCGTCTGGGCTAATGATATCTCTGGTAGCACCATTTCACCTGATGATGTCCTGGTGATTCTGCCTGTTTCTGGTGTGCGTCACGATGTGGAGGACGGCGATACCCTTGCTACCTTGGCGAAGCGTTACGACAGTAGTGTTGCAGAGATTCGCGATTACAACGAGCTGGATAAAGAAGATGTACTGTCAATTGGTGCCATCATTGATATTCCGGGTGGCAAAATGCCGAAGCAGGCACCGGCGCGCGCACAGAGCTCGGGAAGTTACGTGGCGGCCGGAGGAGCGGTGACAAGCGCCGCTCAGACCAATGTTTCTGGCTACTTTATTCACCCGGTACCCGGCTCGGTGGTTACCCAGCGGCTACATGGCTACAACGCCGTTGACTTCGCTGCGCTGCGCGGCACCTCCATTGTCGCTGCTGCTTCTGGGCAGGTTACCAAAAGTGTTGGTTCGGGCTGGAATGGTGGCTACGGCAACTTCGTTGTTATCCGCCATCCTAACGGCACGGAAACACTCTACTCTCACCTCTCGAGCGTGATCGTTTCTCACGGCCAAAATATTGTGCAGGGTCAGGTGATTGGCTACATTGGCTCCACTGGTCGTTCTACTGGGCCTCACCTTCACTTTGAGGTCAGGGGCGCATCTAACCCATTTAACTAAGAGTATCTATGGCGGGGAGTGCCAGTGCGAAACTCTGGTTACTGCTTGAGCAGAAAGCGTGAAGTGAGTATTACTTAATATTTCTTTGCTATGGATTTCCTCTTTGCTGATGAGACAAATGTACAACCAAGCGAGAAAAATAACGTTAAGTTTTTTGTGTATGGAGGATTAATAGTTCCAGTAAAATCCATTGACGCTATTCACGAAAAAGTTTCTCTCATTAGAGACCAGTATGGCTATAAATATACTGATAGTTTAAAGTTTGATTCTCGCTCAAGACCAGATAATGTATCAATTGAGGATTTTAGCTCCATAAAAAACGAATTGATTGAATACGCAATTAAGATGGATTGCTGTTCATTATTTTATGTAGTTCACCATGAAATAGCGAAGAACCAAGATATGCAAGTTATAACAAAGTGGGGAGCAGATCACATTGTTTCTAAGTTTAATAACAGATTGCAAGAAAGAGATAAACAAGGTGTGGTGATTATGGACAGGCTACCAAATTCAGAGGAGTATGGATTCTTGAGTGAGAAATTTTCAACTGGTCTTGTGTACGAAGACAAGACAACCTCTTTAGATAAAATAAGACTTTTTGCCGCTTCTTGTGATAATGCTTCTAATTTAAGCTCTATGTCAGATATAGTTCTTGGCTCATTTAGGTACTGCGTTAATAATCCTAGTAACTTTCAGGCTGCAAAAAAAATGATGAAAAACCTCGTAAGGTTAATATGGTCAGGAAAAAAAGGTAGCACGATACACCCCTTTGAAAAAGGTCTAACTTTCAGACCTCAGCCGAGCGATGTGAAGGTACCAAAATATAAATCAGATTACGATACATTGCTTACACAACTTAATTCGCTTCTTAAGTAAAAATACAGAGACCGTCAGAATTCTCGAGTCGGTTTTTTAGATATTAGACATTAGAAATTAGTAATTTTTTACGCGCTCCAACTCTTCGGTCGATACTGCAGTGCCTCCAGTAGGTGCTCCTCTCCAATCTTTTCACTGCCGTCGAGGTCGGCGATGGTGCGAGCCAGCTTGACGGCCTTGTGGTGGCCGCGAGCAGAGAGACCGAGCTTCTGGGCGGACTGGGTCAAGAGCTTCTTTGTTGTAGTATCTAAATTAATGTGGGTATCAATATCGGCGGCAGACATGTCACTGTTGGTGCTGGCGGCACCGTCAATGAATCGCTTGGCCTGCCGCTCTCTAGCCTGGCCAACGCGTTCCTTCACTCTCTCACTCTCCTCCCCTTCATGTTTATTGGCCAGCTTTTCGTGGTCAACCTCGGCGACCTCGATCCACATATCAATTCGGTCCAGGATCGGGCCAGAGATTTTCTTTTTATACTTTTCGCGCGCTTGTGGGCTGCAGATACACTCCTTGCCGTCTGAGCCGAAGTTCCCGCATGGGCATGGGTTCATCGCTGCCAGGAGAGTAAAGTTGGCCGGAAACTCGGCCTTGGCTCGCGAACGAGTGATGCGCACCAGCCTATCCTCTAGTGGCTGCCGCAACGCCTCGATCACTTGCCGGGAGAACTCGGGAAACTCATCCAGGAAAAGCACACCGCGGTGTGCTAGCGTCACCTCCCCGGGCTTGGGTATCGTTCCACCGCCAACCACGGCAACGTAGCTGGCTGTGTGGTGGGGAGCGCGAAAAGGTGGGTGGGTCAGAAGAACTTCATCAGTCTCGCCAGCCGCTGAGTGGATACTGGTGACTTCCAGCCGCTGGTCAGCAGACAGTGGCGGCAGAATGGAGGTGAAGGCGCGAGCCAGCATGGTCTTCCCTGTCCCGGGCGGGCCAAAAAGCAGGATGTTGTGCCCACCAGCGGCAGCAATCTCCAGGCCGCGCTTGGCGACCTCGTTGCCGCGAATGTCAGCAAAGTCGGTGGTAAACTCACCCTTCTTAACCTCGATCTCTGTTTTCGGTTGTGGGCTGATCCTAAAATCTGTCTCTTGATCGACGTGGTCGATGACCTCTACCAGTGTCTCGGCAGCCAGCACATCGATGCCATCAATCAAGGCGGCTTCCTCAGCATTATCTTTCGGCACGATCACATTTTTAAAGTCGCAGTCTTTCGCGTGGCGCGCCAGCGGCAGGACGCCATTGATCGGCCGCAGGCGGCCATCCAGGGACAGTTCACCCAGAAAGACGGTGTCGTTCACCTTCCCGCTGATCTGGTCGTCAGCTAGCAGATAACAGATGGCGATGGCGAGGTCAAAGACCGGCCCGCTCTTTCTGATGTCCGCTGGGGCCAAGGCGATGACAACCTTCTGGTTCTTCTTTTTCGGCGTCTCAAAGCTGGCATTCTTTATTGCCGCCGACACACGGTCGCGCGACTCATCCACGGCCTTGCCAGCCAGGCCGACGACGGTAAAGGAGTGGAGCCCACGGAGAATATCGACCTCCACGTCTATCATCTGGGCCTGGAGCATGGTGGTCTGGGCCGCCTTGACGGTGGCAAAGCCTTTCACCTCGCGCTTCTTCCCGCTAGAGGGGGATTTTTCAACTTCAGACGGGACTTCGTCATCTTTCGATGACTCAGCATCGGGAGCATCTTCAGCTGTACCATTCTGGGTCATTAGTTTTAGTGTAGCATGTAGCGTATAACGCAAAACGTGTAGCGTGTAACGGAAAATAATCTTATTTGGTCCAGGAATTTTGTCATGTTAATGACAAAATTCGGACATAAATTCGCACGACCGTTCTTTTATCGTGCTAAAGCAAGACAAAAGATGTCGGGTGCTCATTCAAAAAGACCATATTCGCGTTATGTGCGAATATGGCCTTAGTTTGAATGAGATCTGTAGTTTAATGGTTTTTTGCTAAGTTTATCTCGCCTTCTGAGTTAAATATCATTAGTATTTCAGCAATTAGATAACCGCCAAAAAATAATAATACTGGGAAGACTAAAACTGCTAAGCTAAGTTTTGCTGGTACTGCTAGAATAATGAGTCCCAAAAAAACAAAAAATCCTAAACTAGCCACTATCAAGCTATCACCAAGGCTAAGCTCACTGTTTGCAAATACGGCAGGCGATGATGAGATAATTACCATAATGATAAAGCCTACAAAAACTACAATTCCCATAAAGACTGATGGAAATGTCTCATAGAGCCAACCGAGGCCTACAATAATAGTTAGTGAGAAGATATGTGTCAGGCTTACAGATGTGTAAATCTTTATTCTGGTTTCTCTACCTACCTTCCGCACTTGCTGTTCATTAAAAAGCAAGAGCACCATCAATAATCCACACAGAAGCCCCCACCAAAGAGCGATGGTTCCAACTTTATTTACCTTGCTGTTTCCTGTGATAGTATTTTCAGTTTTTGTTTCGAGAAAACCATCAGAGATTTCCCAATGAGTGAATTTATCCATTTCATCTCCACGTAATACAGGAAATAGTTCTTTCTCGATATTATGTGTCCATGAACCTTTCGTGGTTATCTTTCCGGTCTGAAAAAGATTGATGATTTCAAGATCCGAAAGATCAAAAACTGATTCATGTTTTGGTATCAGTGCCCAGTCTACAGTTTTTGCTTCAATGATATTATTGTTATTAACAACAATAAGGGTTGAGTCGTTGAGTTCTATCGCTCGGTTATGTTGAGCGTTGACCTGCTCAACAAAAAACATTACCATCATCCCAATCAGTACTAGGGCCAAGGTCATTATTAGTCGTTTCATTTCGTTCGGGTTTTGGTTTGTATTCTATTTTAAAACTGCTCGATTTCTATTTAATACAATACACCATTATAAATGCCACGTCAAATACTTAAAAAGCACCCAAATTAGGCGCCTTTTACTAAGAGAGCTAGGAAGCTATAAGCTATTCATCCGTGTGGGGATTGATCGCTCCTAGCTCATCGGCGTGCTTGGCGTGGGCGCGAGCGGCTGGGTTGACCTCCAGGCGCTCCTTAGAGATCTCCTTGCCGGAGATCTCGCAAATCCCGTATGTTCCCTTTTCGATCTTTTTCAGAGCGTGATTAACCTCATTCAGGCGGATCTCCAGCTCATTTAAGATGGCGGCATCGCTCTCAAACTCCTCGAACTCATCAGCAAGCTCATTGAAGTCGGAGGTGAGGACATTCAGATCCTCCTTTACCACTTCCCAGTCTTCGTCATCATTAGGATTGATCCGACCCAGTTGCTCCAGGTCTTCCTCGAGCTCACTTTGCTCGGCTTCGAGCAGTTTTTTGAAGTGTTTGGTGTCTAAATCTTTTCTTTCCATAGTGAGTGTATATTAGCACGCTTGGCAGCGAAAATAAATCTCGTTAAAGAGCACAAATACATCCTTTTAGAACCTGCTCAGAGTCAGAGCGTGAGGGTGCTTTCTAATTGGAATAAATTATTACTGCTGGCTGCGCCGAGCCTGCTCGAGGCGGGAGAAGACGGCGCGCAGCGTGGCTTCATCGGTGGTGATTACGAGTCGGTCGAGTTGCGGGAAGGCCCAGTAGATACCCGTATTTTCAGTAGAGGTGGCGAAGCGGACGTCCTGATTCTCGATCACGGTGTCCCGGAAGTCTGTCGCCGCCGGAAAGCCGAGCGGCCCGAGAGCAACACTCAGATCCTCCTCCGACTGCAGTAGTGCCCCGTAGGCATTTTCGTAATCAGCCACTGGCAGGATTACATAACTCCCCTTTTTCTCCCCTCCAATCGCGTAGCTGCCGTACATAAATGTGTTGCCAGTGTAATCCAGCACCGGCATGGTGTCGCTATTAAGAGTTAGCCGAGCGAAGAATGTCTGGGGCGTCATTAGCTGTAGCTGCCCGCTCTGCTGGGTGGTGAAGTAGAACTGCGTGAAGCCCCCAGGGCGAACGTCGAGGATGTCCTGAAACAGGCCAATCTCGAATGATACGTCGGTACTGGTGGCCAGCTGAATCTCACGGGTGGTCTCTGTGTAGATAAAGTCTGCCGGCATAATCGCGGGAGCTGGTGGTGTCTTTTCGGTATTGAGAGCCGTCCAGCCCCAGGCGGCAAGGGCAATGATGCCCAGGACCACGAAGGTGATGCTAGCGAGGCCAAGAAATGCTTGGAAGAGTCGGCTAGAATCTTCTGGGGGTAGTGGTTCAGGACCATCCTCCTGTGGTTTCCCCTGCCTTTTCTCCTGTAACTGGGATACCCCGAGTAGTTTTGGAGATCGAGGCTGGTTGTTTGACGCTTGGTTGTCTAGCTGGTCGTTCATTACTTTGATTATAACGGATGAGAGCTCCGTGGTATACTACCAGTAATTATGAGTCCCGAAGGGTTTCCACAACAATCATCTCCGGAGGAAAAAAAAGACGACCAGGAATCGTTAGAGAGGTCTAGTAATAAAAAGGAGGGTTATCGCATGAATGACAGCATTGGCGGGCAGAGCCTGGAGTCAATAAGAGCGTCAAAGCCGGAGCTGGCAGAGAGACTAGAGAAACTAAAGAAGAAGAGAGAAAAGAAGAAAGAGAAATTAGAAGATGAAGATGACGGTCAGGACCTGAAACAATAACGAAGGATATAGTTCTATAAAAAAAGACCGCGCAAGCGGTCTTTTGTCTTTAGAGTGAGCCACCTTTCTCAGAAGAGACTTCACAGTCGTCGTCGGCATGGTTTTTGCGGAGCAGAACGACGTCGGCGAGACGGAGTGCGAACTGCCGCCGAGCAGTTCGATACGTGCTCTTTTAAGAAATGGGTGGTGAGCGCTAGATAAGAAACTTCTTCTGGTGTTCATCGAAGTCCAAAAAGTCATCACAGGCTTCGACAAGACGTGCTGAAGATGAGCGACGGAATGAAGCCACCTCTACCTGACAACCCTGATTGACCTGCAGATACTCCACAAGATCAACAAAGTCGCCGTCTCCGGTAGCGAGGATAATCGCATCGAGTCGTGGTGCCATCTTGATGGCGTCGACTGCCAAACCAACATCCCAGTCGGCCTTCTTGGCACCACCGGCAAAGATTTGGAGGTCCTTTACACACGTCTCGATTCCCATCTTCTCCAACGCTTCAAAGAAGCTCTGCTCCTCCCCACTCTCGGTGGAGATAACGTAAGCAATAGCACGCACTAGCTGGCGGTCGCCAACGGTTTCCTTGAGTACATTTTTAAAGTTGACCTTTTTGTTGTAGAGATGTTTAGCAGAGTGATACAGGTTTTGTGTATCAATGAACACGCCCACATGCTGGGCTGGGTGTTTGATTGAAGCCATAAAAGAAAAAAATTAAGTACTAAAAAAGTGAACTAGTGTAATAAAAATGCGCCGAGAACCAAGGATTATTCTTCCTCCTTCTTTGGTTCTGGTCGTCGCTCAGAAAGTGTTTTCAATTCAAGCTCCTTGGCGACTTTATTATACGCATCTGGATCACTATCAATAAGATAGTTGATTTGCTTACGGCGTTTCTCAACTAAACCAAGCAGTCCCTTGCGAGAGTGCAGGTCTTTTGGGTTCTGTTTTAAATGACGAATAAGCTCGCTGATTCGACGAGACAGAATAGCGATCTGCCCTTCTGGTGAACCAGTATCCTCATCGTGTCGGCGAGTTCTCTTTAGTTCGTTTAGTTTTTTACGTTTCGTAAGCATCATATTACATGGCCAAAGGTATCACAAAACAGGCCTTGATGCAATAACGTTAGTAGCTTTTCCTTATTTCGAAATCACCCAAGAAGGCAACCCTTCTTTTCAGTGTAATTCAGCACAGAGAAGGGACTTCGCGACAAAAATGCCAAAAATGCAGTAGCAACAATTGAGGACCACCTGGATTTAGGAAAAAATAACCGGTTTTTAAATGAAAGTCACAGCATGACCCTTGCTCTCTCCTTCGTTTATCCATAGTTTATCGCTTAAATAAAGGACTAATAATAAACGTCATTTATAAAAGACAGTTATCCGCTTATTAAGACACTTATCCACACTAAAGGACTTTACACGTCTTTTAAACCGCGTATTATAGTAATCAGACCGACACAAAAGAATCCTTTGGATCAATTTGGTGGTCGGCATGTTCTTTCTGGACATTTTAATGCGTACGTAGATTCTTCAGTGGCTGAGGAATCTCGACGCACGGCTGTGGCAACTACACTCTTACATTCTCCTATTTTATGAATGTTTATATTCTCTTTCTCCCCCTAGATCCACTACAAAACACTCCCGCCAAGGCGGGGGTGTTTTGTTTTTTATATGGCTTAATGTTTTACGTGTAACAACTACTCTACGTAGTACTTGCTGTGGATATCTTCTATTGCAGCTTCTTCCTTAGCGCGCTTTTCCCGCTCACCGCTTCTGCCCCGCTCCTTTAGATCCTGGTCCGGTAACTTACTTAATTTCTTGGTTTCTTTTAGGAGGGTCTCTTTCGTATTAAAGTCTGGATCTTCAAGCACTTCTTCGAGCAGAGCGTGTAGGATCCAGCCAATGCGGGGGCCAGGCGTCTCGTTGGTTTCATGGATAACATCATTGCCGGTTATGGCCAGATTACTAACCGACACCGGATCTCGGATAACCTCCTCGATCATGGATTGGTACTTACGCAGCCGATAAGGTTCTTCCTTTGGTCGGCCCATGCCCAGTCGATCGGCCCGGCGTACCTTCATCAGGTCCCAGATATTCTCCTTACCAACGTTCTGGATCAGGCGTCGTACTGCTGAGTGGCTAATCTCATCAGTATCGGAGAAGAACATGTGCCAACGGACGAGATTGGTTACTTGTGAAACCAAATCCTTAGGAAACTTGAGTCGATTCAGGAGATTGCGGGTAATTCTAGCGCCAACAACCTCATGATTATGAAAACTCCAGTCATTTCTCTCCTCTGACCACTCGCGTGTCTGTACCTTGGCAATATCATGAAAAAGGGCTGCCAGGCGGATATGCAGCGGCCAGCCTTTGTCGGCAGTGGTTTGGCAGGCACGAGTGAGGTGTTCCCAGAGATCATATGAGTGCGCTTGATTCTGCTCTAGGTCGACGGTATTGAGTAATTCGGGCAGGAAAATCTCTAAAATACCCAGCTTTCGTGCAATTTCAAGACCAATCTTGGGGTTATCTGAGATAATTAGCTTCTCGAACTCATCACGGATACGCTCGATGGCTACGTCACCCAGTCGATCTGCCGCCTGAACCATTGCTTCCTGGGTCTCCGCATCAATTTCCATGCCAAGCTGAGCCGCGAAACGGACAGCGCGCATAATGCGCAAGGCATCCTCCTCGAAGCGATCCTGCGGATTACCCACAGCGCGGAGGCGACGCTTCTGCAGGTCGACCAGGCCACCAAACTCGTCTACTAATGTTTCTGGTGAAACAAGTATCGTGTTGTCACGTGAAACATTTTGCAGATCCAGGGCTAAGGCGTTGATGGTAAAGTCGCGCCGAGCCAAATCAACGCTTAAAGACTGGCTAAACTCAACCTTGTCTGGGTGACGGTTATTCGTGTAACCAGACTCGGTACGGTATGTGGTGACTTCGATTGTTTTTAAAGCTTGATCTTCGGTAATGTCGTTTACAACTCGAACCGTCCCAAAGTCATTGTCGTAATGAGCATGCTCAAAGACATCAAGAATTTCCTCTGGGGTGGCATTTGTCGTTATGTCCCAGTCTTTGGGCGTTTCGCCGCGCAGGATGTCGCGGACACAGCCGCCCACGACATAGGCCTCGTAGCCCGCCGCGTAAAGCTTCTTTGTTACCTGTGTAACTTCTTCTGGGATGCGGATACCGTCTTCATTCATAGCCTTGATTATAGCTTAAAAAATGGCAATGATAAGCTGAACCATGATATATTAGATATGTGCCATGAGAACTAATGTAGAGTAAAAGCAAAAATGTATCCAGTTACGTAAGCGAGGATATAGCTATTCCGAAATAAGAGAAGAAGTGGATGTTGCTAAGAGCACCCTCTCTGGTTGGCTGTCTGGCATTAATCTTACTGAAGAGCATTTTAAAAACTTAGAAAAAAAGATGCAGAAAGGGAGAGATAAGGGTCGGTATAAAGCGATTATTTCTCATCGAAAAAAAGCGTAAAGAGAGAGAAGAGAGGGCTGTGAATAAGGCTAAAGAAACTTTCAATAAGTTTATCAAAGATCCACTTTTCGGCATTGAGCTAGCCTTGTATTGGGCGGAGGGTGCGAAGAAGAATGACCGGGTTAGTTTTATGAACTCTGATCCAGAGATGGTGAAGATAATTGTGGATTGGTATCAAAAAGTTCTTGCGACTAAAAAAGAGGACATGCACCTTCGTTTATACATACATAAACCATACAAAGATGAAAATTGTGAAGAGTATTGGGCGGATAAATTGGATTTTCTCTTGTCGCAATTCAAGAAAACTGTTTACAAACCAACTCCTCATTCTGTAAAGAAAAACCCAGATTATAAAGGTTGTCTGCGTTTATCGATTAGTGGGATACAGAATTTACGTAAAGTCCTTGCTTGGCAAAAGTTGTTTATCAAGTATTATAACCACAGTTAAAGACAAGCGCTCTCGTGGTGAAACGGATATCACAAGTGGCTTCGGACCACTAGTTCCGGGTTCGAATCCTGGCGAGAGCACACGAATAATATAAGTGAGCTCTCGCAAGGCTTCTACGGTTTAAACGTTACCTGTGTAACAATAGAGGTATGAAAAAGCTATCAGAATCACAGATCCAGGCACGACTTGAACACCTCGCTGGGTGGGAGGGTGACGAAGCCGTGTTGCAAAAAGAGTTTCGCTTTGCTGACTTTGTTGAGGCGATGGAGTTTGTTAATTTGGTGGGGGAGAAGGCCGAGGAGCTCGGGCATCATCCAGATATCTGCATCTCCTACAACAGCGTCGTCTGCATGGTGACCACGCACGAAAAGGGAGGCCTGACCGAGGCCGACTTCAAGTTAGCCGGTCTGATTGAGGCTGCCAATGAACGGTTGGTGGGGGAGTGGAATATTACTTAATACTTAATTAGTAATTTGTAAAATAAGCTCCGAATAAGGAATTTTAGACACTTAATCAAATTGTTCATATTATAAAATTATGAAAAATCCCGATCTTCAGTTTGCTAAAGAAACTCTACTTCAGGTCAGTTTTAAAGCAGAGAAAGCTCTTAGAATACCCTACGAAACAAAATGGAAGTTAGACAATTCTCCCGTTACAGATATTGATTTAATGGTTTCAGAGTTAGTGATCAGTGCGCTGAAGAAGGAGTATCCAGACGATGCAATTTATAGCGAGGAGGCGCCAAAAACTGACGGCTCAAGCGGCTTTACTTGGGTACTTGACCCGATAGATGGCACTCAAGTACTGGGAATGCTACCAACCTCAACGATTTGTTTAGCGAGAGTAAATCCTCAAGGTCAGCCGGTTCTTGGCGTAGTGGCAAATCCAATAACAGGAGAATTATTTTACTCAGAATCAGGAAATAGCTTTCTCAATGATCAAAAAATGAGTGTTTCAAAGAAGGGTGATATGAAAAGTGCTTATATTTATTTAGGTTCACGAATAAATCCATTATTTGCATCTAATGGCACTATTTACGACTCGATTGAGAGCTGTGGTGGTAAAGTTTTCAATATAAGATCCTTGGCCTATAGTTGTGCCATGGTTGCCTCAGGAAAGGCAGAAGGTGCTTATATGGGTATCAGCACACCTTATGAGGCTGCCTCAGTAAAACTTCTGGTAGAAAATGCTGGTGGCAAAATTACGGATTTAGAAGGTGGTAAAATAGAGCGCTTTGATGGTGAAATGAACGGTTTAATTGCCTCGAACGGAGCCGGCAATATTCATGAGCAGTTGGTGTCATTTGTGAATTTGAGTAATTCCTAGGAATAATATTTATAGGGAGACGCTACGCTATCTCACTCGTCGCTTCGCTCCTCTTTAAGAACCCACGGTTCCCAACGCTCGGCTTTGCCTTACTGCTCTCCTTCACGAGAAAACTAGAGTTTTCCCGACTCCTTCCCAGTTCGATTCTCCCAACTACCATTCCAGATATAACAAAGCCACCAAAGCCACCAACATTCGCTGGTGGCTTTGTTATATGGTGTGGGTAGGGAGAATCGGTCACGAATAAATTTACTGACGTAAATTTTTCTCGACCCCGACTCGCTATTATCGCCTTGGCTTCGCCAAACTCAAATAAAGCTCCGTCTTTCGATATCTCCACGCACGTGCAGAAATGCACGTGCTCTACCTGCTCGTTCGCAAACTCACTGTGCGGGTAGGGAGAATCGAACTCCCGTCTTATCCATGGCAAGGATACGTCATACCACTAAACTATACCCGCGTGACTCTCAACTGCTACCCTATTGTACGCATATTTTTCGAGACTTCAACTTTTATACATACTAACTAGTCTTTAAGACAGTCAAAACCGTGATGTCAGAAAGAAAAATAAATGACATCGCAATATAAGCCTAGAAACAAGGGCTAATGTGCAAAATTCGCCATTTTTCACGGTTAAAGACACAATATGTGGATAACTACGTTAGTATGTGTATAAAAGACGGCCTTTACCAAGGTATTCTGACGCTAATAAATGGCTATAACCGGATAAGAACCCTAATACTAGCTCTCATATGATTATAGGTCATTCAAATATATGGGTGTTAATAACGTCGTTAATATGTAGACAAATGACGTTTGCTAATTGGTTGCTACTATGACGATATGAGTAACACAACGACATCCGTCGGTCAGTTGGGGGAGTCGGTGGCGGTGAACTTTCTCAAGGAGAAGGGGTACGAGATAATTGAGCGCAACTTCCAGCGTAGTTGCGGTGAGCTTGATATCATTGCTCGCAAAGAAGAGCTGGTGTTTGTGGAGGTGAAGTCAGTGCGCTGTCGGATTCCGGCGGAGTTGCCGCAGGAGGGAAGGAACAACTTCCGGCCGGAAGAGAATGTCTCTTTTCATAAGAGGCAGCGTCTACGGCGAATTATTCAGGTGTACCTGGATACGCATGCGGATCCAGGTGAGTGGCGCTGTGATCTTCTTTGTGTGTTTCTTGATACTGAAAGGAAGGCGGCGCGAGTGAAGTGGCTGGAGAACATTATCATTTAAATTTAGGTCTGAATGTGGTATTCTTTCTACGTTCTTAGGAAGCGGTGCTCTCAGCTCTACCTTTTAGTCGGGGCATAGTGTAATTGGCTAACATACTCCGTTTGGGACGGAGCGACTCCCGGTTCGAGTCCGGGTGCCCCGACTAAGAGTTGGAGAATTCAGATATTTTTTTGTTTGTTACCTTGGGGATTTTTAAGTTTTAGGAGGGCTCTAACCTATTCGTTCCCGTGTAGGAAAGCAGTCCCGCGCATGCGGGGCGTTGAAAACCGTGGGTTTTCAAAGTTGAGGGGTCGGGAACGAAGTAGTGTTTATGTGAGGGTCCGGGTGCCCCGACTAAGAGTTGGAGAAGGTTCTCTACAACTATTTTTTAGGTAGTTTAAAGGGTTGAAACTACCTCATTTAGGCAACAGAGAGGAAAGTGGTAATTTGGTTGACAATTCTCTATTTCCGTGACAACCTATTGACTTTTTGGCCCCATTTTGTAAGATATGCGTTGTGCCTGGTTGCAAGTCGGTGACCGGGTTTTATTGTTCGAATAATAGAAATATACTATGTCAGAATTAGACAACAACGAAGAGAACGAAAACGAAGAGGAAGTGGAAGAAGGTGATGATGAGGATGATGAAGAAGACGAGGAGTAGTTTTGATTACTCTCGAACGCAAAACAGCCGGCCCTTTGGCCGGCTGTTTTGTTATTAGGGGCTAAGTTTGCTAAAATAAGGTCTGTACTAAACATCGGCGGGATTGGTTAAGTGGTATAACAACAGCCTTCCAAGCTGTGGTCGCGAGTTCGATTCTCGCATCCCGCACAGCGAGTAACACGAGCGAGCAGGATGAGCAGGCAAATTTCTTTGCCTGTGTGGAGACATCGAAAGACGGAGTGATGTCGCACGCAGCGTAGCGAGTACGACGCACGAGTCCGGGGAGGAGCCTCACAATATTTCACGAGTGTAACGAAGAGAAATATTGATGAGAGCTGACCCCGATTCTCGCATCCCGCACCAAGCCAACAAAACCATCCGGGTCTCCGGGTGGTTTTGTGCTTCTTGTGTAGATAGTGGGAGAATCGAGCTATTGAAAGGGTCGGAAAACGATAGTTTTCCGTAAAGGAGAGCAGTGAGCTTATCTCGCCGAAGGCGGGTAAAGCGAGTGTTGAGAACCGTGGGTTCTTAAAGAGGAGCGGAGCGACGAGTGAGATAGCGAAGCGTCTCGCATCGCGCACATTTAATTAATTTTTATTTTCTTTCTCTTCCTCAACTTTGGCTCCAATCTGTGCTAAGCGAAAAAGGGTTTTAAATGAATCGGCAATATCTGTATCCTTTATCAGGATTGCCGACAGTTTTTCTTTAAGTGTCGAAATGAGTACTCTGTCGCTGTAAATCTCTAAGTCGATCGAGATTGGGAATTTATCATCATTTACCTTAATACGGTCGCCGGTGTCATCGTCGTACTTTCCTTTTGAATAATTATATATAGTTTCTGACCTGACTTTTTTGCGCAAACGAGAATTCTTTAAGTGATCCAACAGTTCTTTGGAGATATTATTCTCAATTCTATCTCGGGAGTAAAAGATTTTGACAGTTTCTTTACCTTTATAGAAATTTTTATAAAATTCTTCTGCACTTTGCTCCAAACCTTTTTCTCCGTCAAAGAAGCGGATGGTTGGCTTTTCATCACCTACATTATGAATTGATTCTAAACTCGGGATTAGATCTTCTGCTGTTTTTTCTTTCTCTTTCCACTCTATCTGTCTTTCCTTCACCAAGCTTTTTAGGGTTTCCGGCTCACTGGCTACGTACTGGGTAGTCTTTTCCTGGTCATACGTACTAACTAAGGCTTTCTCTATAAGTGAGTCGAGTATTACGTAGGTGGTAGCACGATTAAGCTGTGCCTTCCTGGCAATATCGCTTGCTGGAGCCTGGTTTAGCTCTAAAAGAGCCAGATAAACCTTAGCCTCTTTGTTGGATAAACCTAAGTCTTGTAGCTTTTTTTCAGTATTCATAGCTGGCTGTAGTCTAGCATATAAAATTAAGGCCCAGTATAGCTTGTTGCTACACTGGGCCTTTTATGAATGAGCTGTTTTTGTAACTAAATAAAAGTTACAAATTTAAAGCTCGATGATTCACTCACGGCAGCGTTTGTTGCCAGCGATGAATCAAGTTTACTGAGCGTGTGAGAAGAAAGAGTCTTCTCATTTTGGGTTTTTCTAGTCGCACATAACCCTCCTTTTTTGTGATTGTTGTTTTAGTTTCTGCGAATCAGAAGTGTGTTCTTAGGATGCGATATGTCTGCACCTAAACTGGAGCTCGAGCAGCCCAGTCTAGGTACAGGATCATTTCAGTCACCCATATGTATCACCTCCAATATTTTGTTTTTAAGTAACAAATACTTCGCAGGGAGCAACCTTCTGTGCGGTTACGTCCACTAGGAAGTTTAGCAGATAGTAGAATCTTGTCAAGCACAAATTACATAAACTTTCTCAGTCTTGTCATCTTTTTAGAACTCTGTGGGTATGCTTGTTTATAGAAAATAACATATTATGTATATATAAAACAGGCTTATATAAGCCAGATATTAATAAAAAAGAAAAGTAAATGACAAAAAGACTTGACAAAAAAATAAGGTTCTGATAAGTTAGTCAATGTCTACGAGTTAATAAGCAAAAACAAGCTTGCGGCTCGCTGACCTGATCTTTTTACATGATGGCTGTGACAATACGCTCATTGCCGGCTCCGCAAGGAGTTTGGCACAAGAGTAGCCTACAGTTTGTAGGGCTTCTGTGCCAAATTCCTTGCCTGTCTCAGATGGAGAATGGCAGGAGCCGGGCGGACGGCTGCACTTATCGAAAAACTTCTTTAAAAGGGAGCTGCCGGGCGAAATTCGGCATTCGATGTGCATAGGATGGTTTTCGTTAAGTAGCCATCTTTGCTTGCTCTATCTCATAAGGAAGGAGTGAACACGAGTACTTTAAGCTGAGAAAATTCTTCTCTCTTAAACGAAAGCAAGGATAACTCTGTGGTGGATATACCATTAGAGGATTCCAAACCGCTAGCCTTTACACGATACGCTAACTAATCAAAACAGGGGGTTGTATGAGCACACGAAACGATCGAGGTAATTCCGAGCAGCTAACTCGCGCAGAGCTAGCTCGCCGTACTGACGAACTGCTGGAGAAGCACGGGTTTCACAAGCTCGTTCTCCGCAGAGCACTCGCTCAGGACAAGCGAATTATCTTCACACCGATGGGGAACTCGACTCGCTAGAGTCTTGTTCACCGCTTGAGGAAGAGCAGCTACAAAGACCAGTAGCTGCGAATTCTAAACCGGCTGCCGCTGGCACGGCACGTCCCGCACGCGGACAATCTGCCACACAACGGTTCGCAGGAACCCACTGACATCATGTCAATAAATCCTGCTTTCTTTTGTGCTTATCATTTCGATGGTGATCACAAACTGAAAAAGTTCTTTAAATCAAAAAAAACAAAAGGTGGTTGTGATGGATATGATTATTACAGGTTTCTTTGTGACACTCTTCATAATTTATGTATTAGCCGGAGTGATTGCACCGTTTCTTGATTCTTCTGAGTTGAGAAACACGGACGAAACTAACCTTAACCCGCAGAAGTAAAAAGCTTTACTTCTGCACCATTCTTCGGTTCATAAAGATTTGTGGATCGAAACGATGGTTATAGCACATTTAAAACTGGGGATGATTTGGCTTTCGACGGCCAGATGACGCGTTAAAACGACCATCGTGATTATACGCGGTGCCCACTACGGGTATAGTCTGTCTGGACTCGGGTTCGACTCCCGGCATCTCCACTTTGTTCTTTTTAAAAATAAATACTAACCAACCAAAGGAGGGTTACATGACTACTTTTGTTTTAATTCTTGCTGCTCTGACAGTGGTTATTGGAATGGTTTCAGATAATTCTGGGCTGTCTCAAGCAACCAAAGAACTTCTGAAGGCAGCGGAGGATGATAATAAGAAGGCTATCAGGCAAGCGATAACAGCTGGAGCTGATGTGAACGCTCGCAACGAGGCTGGCAAAACACCACTCATATATGTCATTAAGAACGGATATGTAGATGGTATCTGGCTTCTGTTGAAGCATGGTGCCTGTGTGGGGCTCTCTGATAAAGAGGGGAAAACTCCACTAATGTATGCAGCTGAGGTTGGTGATCTTGGCACTGTTGAGATTTTCGTTTGTATCATGAAGTTAGATATTAACGAGTCAGACTCAAGGGGCTGGGCACCGTTGATGTATGCATCACAAAGAGGGCACGAAGATGTTGTTAAATTTCTTATTTGGCAAGGCTCCAAGATTAATGCTGCAAATAATAGTGGATTCAAACCGCTGTTAAAAGCATCCTTCGGAGGCCATGTAAAGGTTGTGAATCTTCTTCTTGAAAATGGGGCTGATGTTGATGGCTCCATAACCAAGGACTGGACGGCAATCTTGGCCGCTTCCTTTAATACACATGCTGATGTTGTCAATTTGCTTATCCAGCACGGGGCTGATGTGAATGCCTCAAATGAAGGAAAGACAACACCTTTGATGTATGCAGTCCAGAACCAGGATGGCCTTCGAGTTATCAAGGTTCTTCTTGAGGCTGGTGCAGATACTGAAGCGGTAAACACTAACGGCTTCAGAGCTTATGACCTAGCAGCAATGCGAGGTTATCGTGAAATTGCAGCCGTTTGTGCAAAGAAGCGTGCCTAACATCTTAAATAAACACATGTCTATGTTTGTCCGACTATCCGGTTGGTCAACCAGTCGCGAAATCGTAGAGCACGACGGCAAATTATACTTCGAGGTGGCCGAGCAAGGTCATTGCAGTACATGCCAGTCACGAATTAATCATGTCCGTGCTGTAGTCGCTCGCAAAAATTTGCAGGCAGACTATGGTCATTTACATGACCGATTCCCGCGTGACGCGAGCACTCTTTGGGTGGGTTTGGAGAAGCCGCAGAAAGAGATGAGTAGCGAAGAGGTGAAAGACCTCTTTCGTGAAAAGCTCGACTTGCCAATTCTTTAGACTTTGGTGATTAACCAAAAATGAGCTAAGGATTCGGAGGGGTATGAATGTGACGATATGTATATATTGTCACACCTCTTGGCACCAGAAGGTCTGAAACTGACTTCGTAAGAAGATCATGGCTAGACTAAAATTATTAAATTAAGCCGCATGGTGCAATTAAGCATCATGCGGTTTTTTTATGCTAAAATCAAAATATGAAAGGTTTCGAATCTAATTTTGGTAAAAAGAAACCAAACTTTGCGATAGAAGAGGAAGGAAATCAGAGAGCACTAGAAGCCGAGTATTTGAGTGATTTAGAAAAACATAGCGAAATATCTCCTGAAAATCAGCTGAATATTCTCGAGAAAATTAAACGTTTTAAAGAACTAAGTGAAGGAACAGCTATTCCACAGGTAGAAAATGAAATAAATATTTTACGTGCCGGCGTTCAAAATATTGCAACGCGTGAAATCTTGACTCAGGAGGATGGTCCAACAAGTATCTGTCGGCAAGATTTTGTAAAGATGGTTGCTTCTATTTATCCAGATCAAGTCGAAGCATTTTTTAGTAAAGAGATTTGGGAGAGAGGTATACAAACAACCGCTCGTTCTATTGAGCGTGAACTGAGGAAAAATGATGAGCTTTTGAATAAAGAAGTTATCTTTATTGATGAGATCGATGCCAGCAACGCTACTGACTATGTTTTGACTGGTCGCTTGCCTGCCAAAGATGGTGGTGACAGTATTCATATTGCGAAGTTAGTTCAAGTGGGCAACTCTTTAAATTACAAAACACCTGAGGATATTCGCGAGCAACACATAGAGCTAGCCGAAAGACTGCGTAACAGGGCAAGCTATCCTCACACCTTTATGGAGGTGCAGCCAGAAGCGGAGCAAATAATCGCGGATATCATAATGAGTCTGGATCAATCTTCACCAAATAAAGAAGACCGAGAAGATTTGGCTCAACTTGGGCTAATATCCATTGCGAAGTCTAGTTTTTATCCAAGGACAATCGAGAAAATTCGTGGGCTTACTAGTTTACAGGACATGAAAGATGATTTATCTACGCGAGAGTATGAGGTGTTCAAGAATCAGGTATATGTTTTTGCATTGCTGGCAGAGGATTCGGTCGCGACTAACAAAAAAATAGATGAACTTATGTCTGTAGTGATTGAGTCACGCGCGGAGTACGGAATTGACTGGATAGACACAGAAGACCCAGCGTACGTAAAAGATCTGGTGGATTGTACCAAAGATATAGCTCTTGAACTGACGTCTGTGATAAAGAACAGTGGCTTAAAAAAAGAAATTCCGTATAAAATAATTAGCAAGATTATTGTCCGCCATGATACATATAAGGAACTCCCAGCTGATCAACGAGAATTAGAGATTGAGATTGACAATAATATTACCGCAATGTATGATATTGATCAGAACGCACTTCTCGAAATAGTCGGGGAAGTGATTAATCGCAGCTTATAAAACAGCACAACATGTTAGATACAGATGCAAATATAGATAATGAAAAATCATCAAAGAAGAATGAAGAGGAACGACCAATATTTGCTCGGCGCGGTACAGCTAGCGTCGCGGAACCAATATCCTCTGATGATCTTCCGTCCAATTTTTCTGCCGAAGATGGAGAGGATGAGTAGATAGCAAGTTTAATTTTATTACCCCAGGAATGTAAGTTTCTGGGGTTTTATTTATACAAAAAGCCAATACAAAAGCCCGGCGTGAGCCAGGCATTTGTATAAGTGGGATAAGGAAGGGGTAAAACTACTCCTCCTTATCAAGGCGCTTGTCCTTCACGGCGTCCTTCAGCGCTTTTGCTGGTCGGAACTTGGGTACGCGCATCTTTGGCACCTCAATCTCTTCACCCGTTTGTGGGTTGCGAGCAGTACGTGCCTGTCGAATACGAGACTTGAAGATTCCGAGTCCGGCGATTGATACCTCCTCAGCGTTTGCTAGTGTGTCGGTGATGGTGTCGACAATGCGCTCCATCACACGCTTGGCGTCGGCCTTGGTGCATCCTTCAATTTCATCGTAGATCATCTCAACGAGATCTGACTTGTTGATTTGAGCCATAAATATAAGGAATTAGCGCTAATAAAAAGGTTATATCTGTTAACCTCTGTCTAAATAATAGCGGAAAAACCGCTCCGTCGCAACATTGTCATTATGTATAGTTTTATGTCAACCCGGTTAAACATTTCGCAGCATTTTATATCAAAAAAACGATAATGTATGCTTTCGGTAAAAAATCTTGAGAAAACTAAGGTTAAGAATGTGAAGGCGAAATAAAATCTTTGATTTTGTTTAACACGGGTCAACCCCGTTAAAGAAAAATGAATAATCTTCATACAAGGTTCAGCGTCTCCAGCGTTCTCTAACGGGGCAGGCCCAGTAATAATAACCACTGCTGATACTAGTGATTTTAGAAATTAGTAATTAGGTATTAGAAGTTCGCGCTAGTGCTTAGCGCGCGTAGTGTGTCAGGCGGGTTTCGCGGATGACATGCACCTTCACCTCACCCGGATAGCTGACTCGACTCTCGATCTGGGTGGCAATTTGGCGTGCAATTTGATAGGCCTGCGATTCATTCACCTGGCTAGAGTTCACAAACACGCGCACCTCCCGACCGGCCTCGATGGCGTATGAATTAACCACACCCTCGATTTCATCAGCAATCTTTTCCAGCTCCTGGAGGCGACTGATGTAGCTCTCGATCGACTGCTTGCGGGCACCGGGGCGAGCACCAGAAACGCTGTCAGCAACCTGAACAATCACGGCCTCTAAGGAGGCGTGTGGGCAGTCGTCGTGATGTGACTTCATTGCGCTGATGACTTTCTCGTCTGCACTAAATTTAGTGAGAATATGAATACCGATATCAACATGTGAGCCGGAGAGCTCATGGTCAACAGCCTTGCCAATGTCATGGACAAGCGCGCCAGCCTTGGCAATCTGTGGATCAGCACCGAGCTCATAAGCAAGCATCTGGGCAATATGAGCAGCCTCAATGGAGTGCTCAAGCACATTCTGTCCGTAGCTGGTGCGAAAGTGCAGCCGACCGAGGATGGCAATGATGCGACTGTCCAGTGACATAAGCCCAAGCTCCTGGGCCGCTGCCTCACCGCGCTCCTTGGTGATACGATTCACCTTCTCCTTGGCGTCAGCAACAAACTGCTCAATACGAGCCGGCTGAACCCGGCCGTCCTCCAAGAGAAGATCGAGAGCGTACTTGGCGATAGCTCTACGGATCGGGTCGTAGGAAGAGATGGTGACAGTTTCTGGCGTCTCATCGATGATGACCTCAACTCCGGTGGCCTGCTGGAAGGCGCGAATGTTGCGGCCCTCCTTACCGATTATCTTCCCTTTGAGATCGTCGTTGCTTAGTGTGACCTTAGTAGAAAGAATTTCTGGATCGACAGAACGGGAGAGGCGCTGAAGAACGCTGGCAAGAATCTCACGGGCTCGTTCTTCCAGACTCTCTTTGTTGTAGGTTTCAAGCTTTTTACGGCGGATGGCCAGATCGTCGGCGTGCTGCTCCCGGAGCTCGGTCAACAGAATCCTGCGGGCCTCAGATTTGCTTATGCCGGCCACTTCGGCCAGCTCAAGCTCCAGTTCTGTGTGACGTTTCGCAAGTTTAGATTTGGCTTCTTCGAGCTGCTCTTTCCTACTTTTCAGAACTGCTTTATCCTCCTCCAAACGGTTACGCTCTGTTGTGAGATTGGTTTGTGCCTCGGTTACTCCAGACTTTTCTGCAGCCAGATCCTGCCGCAGCCTCCCGGCCTCTCTTTGTGCTGATTTAGTTATCTTCGCTGCTTCTTTTTCTGCCTGCTTCTTCACTTCGGCGGCTTCCTCCTTGGCCTTTAATCTCTTTTCCTTCAGCTCCAGTTCAAGAGTTGAGCGTTGTGAAAGCAGGATTAAGCGACGCAGAGCGAAACCGGCAGCAAGACCCACAAGGCCAGCGATGGTGGCGGTTATCAGTATTGTCATGGGAACTCTCGTAAGTTTATAAAAATTGTTCAGTTTCTCAGGTATGCAGGCGTGGCGGTTCCGCGGGTAATCAGTCGTGTTTTCATAGTACGACAAGCTGCAGCATAAAGCCAGAAGCAATCATGGAACGCAAAATGTGTAGCGTGGAGCGCAAAGCGTGTATCGTCATAAGGATCGTAAAAATAAAAAAGCCGCTCGTGGTTACACAAGCGGCTTTGAATTATTAGAAAAAGATCGGTTTATCTAGGTCGAAATCTTTTGTTTAATATCTCGAGAAAGAGTTTGTTTACATCAGAATCTTCTGCAAACTCTTCTTTTGTTCCGTCTGGAAACAGATATATTGTTTTCGTTTCGGAATTACAATAGTAACCAAAAGGTTCCATTTCTTTACAGATGTGTTCCCACTCGTCTAGTACATCTTCGGCTTTTTCTGCAAAAAAGGTTGTAATCTTTGTATTGGCGACAGTATAGCTTTTTTCTGCAGCAGGTGCGAATGTAGCTATGCTTTGTATTACAATGTGTTTTTTCATTATCTTATCCTCTCGAGTGTTTGAATGAACATTTTTATTTTAACTTCTACTATTAGAATAACATATTGTAAATACTTGTCAAGCCAGAGATTACAGCCATGTGTAGGTATTAAAAAAGCCGCTCGTGGTTACACAAGCGACTTTGGATTATTTCGTGTCTATTTAATTAAATAGACAGAAACATTTGTTTTGATGCAGCTCTTTTTATCCAGTGCCAAAAGTCATGTATTCCTACTCCGAAGAGAAATCCTGCTGGAATGACCCCGGCGTTAACAATAGTCGCTATAAACATATTGTTGAAATACTGGTTCATAAAAGCCATATCTACTGAGCCAAGAACGCCGGCTCCGATGAACATCCCTACTCCCATTGCACATATATCTAGCCACGATATATGACCGTATTTTGTCTCAATTGTGGCGATAAATACACCAAATAAAAGAGAGAAAAACATGGCAGCTGGCCAGAATACTAAAAAATATGACAGGAAAAATCCTGGGATGGTCGAAAAGGAAGCGACCACAGAGAACATTAATGATTTAGTGCTCATAACAATCACCATTTTTAATGAACGTTTCTATTCAACTTCTGGTGCTATAATACTATATTTAGTAAACTTGTCAAACTATTGATCGTGGCCATTTGTAGGTATTAAAAAAGCGCCCAAGAAGGCACTTTTACGTTACACGCTTTATGTTACGGAAGAAATCTACTTTGTAGATTTCTTTTTCTTACTCTGCATGATTTCATCAATAATCCCGTACCCCTTGGCTTCCTCAGCGGTCATAAAGAAGTCGCGGTCGACATCGTCCTGGATCTTCTTGACGGTCTGCCCGGTATTCTCGGCCATGATCTCATTGAGACGTTCACGCGTTTTCAGAATGTGCTTGGCCGTGATCTCAATATCTGTCGCTTGTCCTTCGGCACCACCGTGGGGTTGGTGGATCATCACCTCGGAGTTTTCAAGGCAGAAGCGTTTACCTTTCTCTCCGGCTGAGAGAAGCACAGCACCACCAGAGGCAGCGATACCAACACAGATGGTCTGGATGTCACACTGGACGTAGTTCATCGTGTCGAGCATCGCCAATGTAGCGGTGACGGATCCACCTGGAGAGTTGATGTAAAGTGAGATGTCTTTGTCGGGTGCCTCACTCTCTAGATAGAGGAGCTGGGCGATGACGGTGTTGGCGACCTGGTCGTAGATCGGTCCACCCAGAAAGACAATGCGCTCCTTTAAGAGGCGCGAGTAGATGTCGTAGGCTCGCTCGCCACGATTGGTTTTTTCTATTACTGTTGGAATTAAATTAGACATGGTAATGCTTTGTTATGGATTTATTTTAACACTTTAGCAGACTTTATACTTTCTACTTTTTACCCGGTTAAATGCGAAGCAATTTTCTTCGAAAATTATTTAACTGGGTGAACTTTATGACTGCACCTGTTCTTCCAGCCACTGGATTGTGTTCTCATTAATCATCCGTGAGCGAACAAACATACGTGCGCGATCCTCCGGTACCTCCTTGTACTGGTTGACGATTTGTTCAACTTCTCGATCCACCGCTTCATCATCAGCCTGGATGCTTTCATCGGCAGCAATCTTGTTTAGGACCAGCTGGGTCTTGGCGCGCCGCGCGGCATCCGGACGCCATTTGTCGCGCATCTCTTCCTTGCTTACCTCTGTCTGCTTAAAGTAGTCATCAAGTTCCATTCCAGCACGCGTAACGTCGCTTTCAAACTGCGCCATCATCTTATCTAGTTCGCTCTCAATAATAAGGCTAGGCAGGTCTGCTTTAGCTGTATCAACAATGGCCTGAAGCAAAGCTGAGCGCTTTGCCTCTTTGCTTTTACGTTCGTTCTGAGCGGCGATGTTTTCCTTCAAAACCTGCTTAAACTCAGCAACAGTTTTAGCTTCAGAAATTTGAGACACAAACTCATCGGTTACTTCTGGTAGTTCTTCTTCGTCAATCTCCAGCTCAGCCGGGTTTACGTCCTCGTCAGCTTCCTGCATCGCCTGTGCCCGCGCCCATTGCTGACGGATACTCTCAATTGCTTCAGTAACATCTTCGTCACTAACCTCACCAGCTTCGCTTTCAGCCTCTGCCCAGGCCTTTCCAGCCGGCTTAAGATAATCCTTCGGTAGCTCAACAGTTGGCATCAGTGTGGCTGTGGCCTTGAACTCAAGTGGGTTGCCTTTAGAAATTTTGGTGATCTGGACATCAGGTCGACCTATTGTTTGTAGCTTTTCTGCGGTAATAATTTTTGGGTAGGCTTCTGAGATTGCTAGCTGTGCCATTTCGGAAATGATTCCCATTGGACCAACATGTTCCTCCAGTACCTTCTCGGGGATTTTACCTTTGCGGAAGCCGTCGATGGAGACGTTTTCTCGTAATCCTTCCAGCGCCTGCGGGCGGAAGGATTTCAATGTATCCCAAGAGATCACGGCCGTGATAATGGCTTCTCCGTCTTGTTTTTTAATTTTGGCATCGTAGTCGAGTTCTTTTTTGGACATGTGTTACGTAAACTTAAGCTTGTAGTGAGCTTCTCGATTAGGCAGCAAGGGCGGCTCCGTAGATATATAGAGCGATGACTGCAGTAGCAATGATTACTACGGCTGTCGTGGCAGCCAGGGTCTCTTTAGAGGCGATCAGTGAACGGCCCCAGGACTGTAGTCGCGAAGATAGGTGCTGCCAGAAATCCTTAAGATGAGTAGACCAGTTGGTACCGTTTTCTTCCTTAATAATGCTGGGCAGGAGGTTGCGCACAGCCAGCACTGGGTGGCGTTTTTGCTGTGCTTCATCCTGCACCACTTCGTGATTCATTGTTTTCTTGTTGTTAGTGTTCATAATCTGATGGTTAGTTACCAAATTTTTCTTTGTAAAGTTCCTGTCCGCGCTCGAATGCGGCCACGGCGGCTGCTTTGTCTTTGAAGCCAGCAACCTCAACCACGTTGTCTTGTAGGCGTTTGTAGGTTGAGTAGAAGTGCTCCATTTCACGCAAGGTGTGCGGGTTTACATCGTCAATATCTTGAACATTGAAGAAACGCGGGTCGGTGACTGGCACGCCGATGACTTTATCATCGGCATCGCCGTCATCGATCATGTTCATGATACCGACTGGGCGAACATGCACGAGCACACCTGGATGGATCGGAAAGGAGGCAAGGATAATAACATCCACAGGGTCTCCATCGTCCCACCATGTTTGCGGTACGAAGCCGTAGTCAAAAGGGAAGTCCTGGGCGGTGTGAGCCGGGCGATCCAGAGCGATTAAGCCAGAGTCCTTATCGATTTCATATTTATTTTTAGAACCCCTCGGAATTTCAACAATGGTGTTGATGGCCTCTGGGGTACCGGAAGTAATTTCGTGTAGATAGTTCATGATTTAGCTTAATTAGGTAATAGCTTGTTAGCTGGCTAGAAATAAAAAGTTACTCTTCATCTTCATCCACACTTTCATCTGCCTCCTGAGTTTCTGTAGATTCCTCTGTAGGGTCCTCGGTTTTGTCCTCACCTTCCTCTGGAGTTGATCCTTCAGACTCATTTTCTCCTATTTCTGCAGCCGAATCCTCAGTGCCAACCTCCACATCTTCGTTATCTACTGAGTCGACCGCAGTTTCTGCTTCGTCTGTAGAAGGGTCGTTCTCTTCCTCATCTTCATTAGCCCCCTCTTCTTTGTCTTCGCCACCAATGGCGCGGATATCGATGGTCCAGCCAGTTAGTTTGGCAGCCAGGCGTGCATTCTGCCCACCCTTTCCGATTGCTAGCGATTGCTGGTCGGCCATCACGTAGGCCTGTGCTTCGGCAGTCTCTTCATCCAGATCAACTCGCATTACTTCGGCCGGGGACAGAGCCTTCTCAACAAATATATTTGGATTTTCAGACCACTCAATGATGTCGATTTTCTCGTTGCCGAGGGCGCTCATAACAGTAGAGACACGCACACCACGCTGGCCAACACAGGCGCCGACCGGGTCGATGTACTCATCGTCGGAGTGAACAGCAACCTTTGAGCGACTGCCGGCCTCACGAGCGATGGACTTGATTTCTACTACACCGCTAGCAACCTCCGGTGCTTCCAGCTCAAAGAGTTTTTGTAGAAACTTTGGTGTTGAGCGCGATAGCTTGAGGAAGATACCTCGAGATGACTCCTCAACATCAAGTAGGTAAGCACGAATACGCTCACCCTGCCGGAATCGCTCACCCGGGATCTGCTCTTTATATGTCATGATTCCGGTCGCTCGCCCTAGGTCAATGTAGAGATTACCGCGCTCGAAACGCTGGACGGTACCGCTAACAATCTCACCCCTCTTCTCGGCGAACTCGTCATGAACGGAAACCTTCTCGGCCTCGCGAATCTTCTGGATGATTACCTGCTTAGCCGTCTGCGTTGAGATGCGTCCGTAGTCGTCTTTGTCTTCGAGAGGGAAGGCTATTTCGTCTCCAACCTCAGCATTACTCTTGATGCGCTTTGCATCTGTGATCATGATGTGGCGCTCATCGTCGAAGCGTTCGCGTTCATCGTCTTTACTTAGTGATTCTGGGTCTTCATCCGGTAGTATTACAACAGAATCATCGGCAACCTCCTTTACCTGCTGAAAGGTGACGGTGCCCTCATCTTCATTAAAGCTGGCGCGGATAATCTGGCCGCGTTTCCCGTATTCTTTTTTATAAGCACTAGCGAGTGCCTGCTCGATGGCATCGAGTGCCTTTGCACGCGGAATTCCGCGATCGTTTTCGAGCTGGTTTAGTACTGAATTGATAACTTTAAGGTCAAACATAACAAAAATATTAAGTTGTAATCGGTTGCGTGTCTGTTGCTCGCTGGCAATAAGTTTACTTCGTCCAGGAATTTTGTCATATCAATGACAAAATTTACTCGAAGAGCACTTCTTCGCTTTGCTCAGGGCGCGGACATAAATTCGCGCGACCGTTCTTTTGCTACTAGCGTAGCAAAAGATATCGGGCGCTTATTTAAAAATAATTGCCCGGGCCGGCGCTGGCTGCGGACATCATTACTCGAAATATATCATCATTTTACTCTGGTTACAACCTTGTATAAAGAATAGAAAAGCACTTTCATATACCCAAGGCTTCAGACAGGCGGGATCACCCGGTTAAATGCAGCTACGCTGTAATCCCCCTTCGAGGGATTATTTAACCGGGTAAATGCTACAATATCCTTATGAAAACACCCAAACTAACATCACCGCTAGTCGTTGCTAACTGGAAGATGAATCCGAGCAACCTACGTGACGCCCAAAATCTTTTTTCTGGTATCAAGCGCACTGCTTCGTACCTCAAGCTAGTGACGACAGTGCTCTGCCCACCGGCGCTTTTTCTCGGTGCACTAACAGAAGGGTACGGCGGGGCCAAGATTCTCCTTGGTAGCCAGGATGTTTCGCGTTTTTCTGGAACAGGTGCTCAGACCGGTGAGATGTCGGCAGATATGCTGGCCGACTCCGGCGTGCAGGTAGTTATCATCGGCCATTCCGAGCGCCGGGCCATGGGTGAGAAGGAGGCGACCATCAACAAAAAGATCAAGAATGCCCTGGCAGCAGATCTGGAAGTCATCTACTGCATTGGTGAGAGTGAGCGTGATGATGACGGCAAGTTCCTCCACTTTCTTGAGGCTCAGATTGTCGATGTCTTTCGCGCGGTACCGGATCCCTTTTATGATCAGCTGACAATTGCCTACGAGCCACTCTGGGCGATTGGCGGCGGCGCAAGCAAGGCGGTTACTCCGCATGATTTGCATCAGGCAGCACTCTTTATTCGCAAGGTGCTCGCCAAGCATTTTTCTGCAAAGTTAGCTCAGAGTACCAATGTTCTCTACGGTGGTTCGGTCAAGCGTGATAATGCTGAGGAGCTTTTCGTTGGCACCGATGTTGATGGCTTTCTTGTTGGTGGTGCGTCGCTTGAAGTCACTCACTTCTCTGATATTCTGCGGATTGTTAACGATGTAAGCGATGAACTTGCCGATGAGTAATCTACAAACACTGGAAGATATAAAGGGTCTGCGTGGCCGACGGGTCTTTCTGCGTGGTGCTTTGAATGTACCGACAGAAAACGGCGCGATTACTGATGATTATCGGCTGCAAAAACTACTACCAACGATTAACTGGCTGCGCCAGCACGGCGCGCGGATTATTTTGGCTGGCCACATGTCAGGCAATACAGAAAATACGTTTGCACCAGTCTTCTCATACTTAAGGGAGCACTTCGACCTAACATTTGTCACTGACTATGCAAATGGATCCGCCCAGGAAGCGATTGATGCCATGCAGGATGGAGAGATAATTATTTTAGAAAACCTCCGTCAGTACGAAGGGGAGAAGGCGAATGACCCAGAGTTTGCTCGGATGCTGGCTGGTTATGCGGACATCTATGTTAATGATGCCTTTTCGGCTTCTCATCGCGAGCATGCCTCAATTGTTGGCCTGCCGACGCTTCTGCCAGCCTATGCCGGCCGGCAGTTTATGGAGGAGTACGAAACGCTGAGTACGGTGTTGGATCCGGAGCATCCGTTTGTGTTTATTCTCGGCGGTGCCAAGTTCTCCACCAAGCTACCACTAGTCGAGAAGTTCTCCAGTGTTGCTGATCAGGTGTTTGTCGGTGGCGCTTTGGCCAATGCTTACCTGGCTGCCGGTGGCCAGTCGGTCGGTAGCTCTGTGGTGCCGGAAGAAGAGTTTAATCTCTCTGGTGGCCTGGCTAGTGCTGCTCTTAAGTTACCAACGGATGTGCTGGTGCTGTCTGCAGATGGAGCGACGACCATTGCATCAGCTGATGATGTTGCCGATGACGAGACGATTGTTGACCTTGGGCCTGAGACGCTAGAGGGAATAATTGCTGCCTGCAGGGAAGCGAAGCTTGTGGTCTGGAATGGGCCGCTCGGCTGGTATGAGAAAGGATACTCAGAAGCGACGGATAAGCTGGCCGCTGCCCTGAAGAAGATGGCCGGTAAGACCATTCTTGGCGGCGGTGATACCGCTGCAGTAATTCTCGATGATACGAGACCAGATGATTTTTCCTTTGTTTCGACTGCCGGCGGGGCGATGATTACGTTTTTATCTCAGGAAACCCTCCCCGGTATCGAAGCTTTGCAGCGATAAATTCGGTGCATTTCGGTGTTGCTTCCTTCCAGGGCGCGTTCACCGCACTCATCTTGTGCGGCTCACTTGCGCTTCAGTTGCGCCTAGAACTGCTTGAATTTATCTTCGCAAAGTAGTGTTATAGTCACATGCTCAAAAAATTCGCGGATTTTTTACAGTCATACTGCTCTAAAATATAGTTTAAATTCAAGCCTGTTATTAGAGTAATTTTGTACGATTTTGAACTGAAGCGTCGGTATTTACTTGACAATACCTCTGTGTATGATATAAATATAAACGAACTAAATCTTTAACAATCAAATCCTACTAAGATGACTGATCTGAAAGTACGACCTTTTTCTCATTACGAAAAAGACGCGAAAGAAATACCCTCAATTATTGAGGAGTATATTAATGCCTCTGACGAGATCGAGGGTTCCAAATTTAACCTCAAAAACGGTGGCAAAAGTGTAGATACCGGAGATGGTATGAGCTATTACGACAGGTTAATGGTTTCCCATTCCGACAAACCAGACCCAATCTATGATACAGGGTTTCAGTTATGGCGTCCTGGTCAAGCCTTTACAACGAATAAGCCGTGGAATTCCATAAATGGAGTTAAGCTTCTGAAAGAAGATAATGAAAGTGTTGTTTTTGGTTACAAGGATGGCACTGGAAAAATCTTCATAAAAGAATGTGATCTTGCCGGCAATGTCTCATTGGTTAAAAAATTTGACATGTCTGCTCATGAAGAAGCTCTTGAAAGCAAGAAAGAGCCAAAAAACTCTGAGGAGTTTAAATATCCTTGGGTTGGAAATAATGTTCCTAAAATTGGTGGAGCAAGCTGGCATTATGACATCTATCACGATGATGAAGACATATGCGTTGTTGTTGCCAGGCATTGTAGCCGAAGCGTTGATGCGACTCATGACTATTTTCAGGTTTTTGTCTGGGAAAAAGGTCAGGGAGTAGCTGTGAGTGAGATGTATCCAACTTACGGCAAAGCTTCTACTACAAAATTCTCTACTAATTATCTTGGATGTAAGGTAACGATTGGAGAAAATGGTGAGATTTTCCTTAAGGGGAAATCTGAATTTGGAGACGTGAAAGTAGAAAAGACTTTCCAAATTTCCTAACTTCAAACAATTAGATCAAAGCCACCCAGCTTACACAGTGAGTGGCTTTTTTAATACACCGGTGAGCTGTTATATAACAGCTAAAGATTTGTTATATAACAAGATTCGAAGTGTTATATAACAAACTTTTACAAACGTTCAGCGATCTGGGTGGCGATTTTTTCTGGCTGACCGTTTTCATATTCATGTGTCTCCCAGCTTTCAAGCCCATCATCAAAGTAGCGAGGGATAAGGTGAATGTGGACGTGCGGTACATCCTTGCCAACAACACTGATCTGCACATAGTCACAACCGAGCGCGGCTTTCTGTGCCTTTATTAGGTCTTTTGCTTTGACAAAGAGGTGAGAAGTAAGTTCGTCCGGCACATCCTGGATCCAGCGATAAGATTCTTTAGGTATTAAAAGTAGGTGACCATCAGCAACTGGGTTGATGTCTAGAATGGAAAGACATTCGTTATCTTCGTACACCTTATTAGCAGGAATTTCACCGGCAATAATTTTTTCAAAAATGGTTGACATATATTATCAGTATATCATTTTGCTGCTCTTGCGCTTTTTTGACAGAAAAGTTTAAGATTGTACTTTTGTGCAACACTCAATGTTGCACACTTAGACATTAGGAATTAGATATTATAAATTTTTGTCGTGCTAGTATGTACCAGCATGACAGTCGATGACCTACATCCACTGGCACAGACCGTGCTGGCCAGCCGCAATATTGCCGACGTTGACGCCTTTCTCAACCCCGAGTACGGCGCGGCCCTGCATGATCCGTATCTGTTTCGGCAGATGCGGGACTTTGTTGATCGTCTGCATCAGGCGATAGAAGAAAAGCAGAAGATTGTGATCTTTAGTGATTTTGATACCGACGGCATTCCGGCGGCGGCGATGCTGCATGATCTTTTCGGTGAGCTTGGGTACGAGAATTTTCAGATTTACATTCCCAAGCGAGATATAGAGGGCTTTGGCCTTAAGGTTGGTCAGGTCGAGCAGTTTGCTGCCGACAAGGCAGACCTAATAATCACCATTGACTGTGGCATCCGCTCCAACGCCGCTGTTGAGCTGGCAAAGGAGAAGGGAATGGATGTGATTATTCTTGATCACCACGTGGCTGGAAAGAAGGATCCACTGGCCGACATTATTATCAACCCAGCGCTTGCAGATGAGACGTATCCGTTCAAGTCTCTTTGCGGTGCGGGTGTTGTCTTCAAGTGCCTTCAGGCTCTAGAGATGGACGAGCGCTTCAATCTTCACGAAAACTTTTCTAAGGGGCAGCTAGGTCTGGCCGCTATCGCGACCATCAGCGACATGGTGCCGCTGGTGGGTGAGAACCGCGCCCTGGCTCAGTTTGGGATGAAGATTTTGCGCCGTACTACCCGGCCGGGGCTCAAGGAGCTGTTTGAGAAAGGGCGGATTCAGGGGCGGGAGCTGACGGAGGTTGATATCGGCTTTACGCTCGGTGCTCATATTAATGCTGCAAGTCGACTCGATCAGCCGCTGGCAGCTCTACGTATGCTAACAACGCGTAACCATGCGGAGGGAAAGGAGTACGCCCATGAACTCAATCGTCTTTATCGGGAGCGCAAGCGCCGTAGTGGCGCATTGCGTGAGGAGATCTTTTCCATGGCAGCAGCCGTCGCTGACCAGCCAGTAATAGCGGTTGGTTCAGAGGAGTGGAAGCCGGCTTTGCTGGGTCCGGTGGCGCACGGACTTTCCGATGATTATGATCGGCCGGTATTTCTGTGGGGTCAGGCGGATGGCAGTGAAACCAAGAAGGGCTCGGCCCGTTCAACCCGCCATAATGTGGTGGGGATGCTCTCCCAGCTGGATGAGGCGCTGGTGCCGGCCTTCGGTGGTCATGAGATGGCCGGCGGTTTTGAGTTGGCCGGCGAGACGGAGGAGTTTGCCGCGGCCTTGTCAGCAGTGGTTGCCGATCATGAGGTGGCCGCTGATAATGGTGATTATGATCCGGTGGCTGCAACGCTGGCCGACATTTCCTGGGGTCTTTTGAATTCATTAGAGCAGCTCGGCCCGTTTGGGATGGGTTTTGCCGCGCCGTTGTTTCAGGTTAGCGGTGTGCATGTGGATGGCAAGCGTATCTTTGGCGCCGGTGGTGAACATGTCTCACTCACTCTTACCGATGGTGAGCATGAGCAGGAGGGCATCTGCTTCTTTGCGCCCAAATCAATGAAGGAGGTGGAGTGTGGTCAGCAGGTGACTGTGCTGGGTGCGTTAGAAAAGAGTACATTTGGCTTTAAAAAGAAGTTGCAGTTTAAGATAGAGGATATCTCTATTGTGGAAGTGTAATTTATGCGGAAAGGTTCCTGGACATAAATTCGCACGACGGTACTTTGACGAGCAGAGCTCGTAAAAGTTGTCCGGTGCTCATTCAAGTCGTTAGACTTCGCTAATTAAATAACGAGATAAGAAGTCTTAACTTCGGAAGCCGCGAGCACTTCGCATCGCAAGTCGAAGCGCTCGCTTTATCCGACGGCTTGGGCCGGTTGTGTGGTGAATAAATCAACCATTTTTTAAAGCAGCGTGATAATATTTAAGTATGAAGGAAACACTAGTATTTACAGACGGAGCCTCGCGCGGCAATCCCGGGTCCTCTGGCTGGGGAGCTGTGATTGCACATGATGGTCAAGTGGTGGAGCTTGGTGGCGGTATCCCGGAGGGCACTAATAATCAAATGGAGCTCACTGCTGTGATCGAAGCGTTGGAGTGGTTGCAAGGCAAAGAAGTGGCGACGGTGTCTATATACAGTGACTCTACATACACCATCTCCGGTGCTACCGGCTGGGTCTTTAGCTGGGATAAGCGTGGTTGGCAGACAAAAGATGGCGACCCGATCAAGAACAAAGAGCTGTGGCAGCGATACTATGAGTTGCAAAAAACGCTTGAATTTGAGGTTAATTTTCATAAAGTGAAGGGTCATGCCAGCATCCCGGCCAATGAGCGGGCCGATGACGTCGCTACCAGCTTTGCTGATGGAGAGATACCTGATTTGAAAAATGTTTCGCAAGCAGACTATGGTGTCTCGCTTAATCCAACTGCTCAGTACTTGGAGAAGAGTCCGGTTTACTTCAGCTTTGTCGGCGGTGAAGCCCGTATGCACGCGACGTGGCCGGAGTGCCAGAAGTGGGTAGCAGGCAAGCAGGCACAGTATAGAAAGGTGCGCACTGTGGTTGAGCGTGATGAATTATTGCGCGAGTGGGGAGTGGACCTGGCAGCAGTGAAAAAGTAAGAACTCTTTAAGTAATGGCGACAATTTATCTCTACAGCGCAGTCGGTGGCTTCTTCGTTGGCGTTGTGCTTGCTCTCTTGGGTGTACCAGCCTTTGGTCTGGCCGGGCTTCTATTAGTACTTTCGGTCGGTTGTCTTTTTTATGTCTGGGTGTCGAGTGGTGATAGTCGGCAGATAACTTTGGTCTTGGTGCTGCTTCTAGCGGTAGCAGCCGGCCTGCTACGGACTGGATTTGATATTAATCAGCCGAACGAAACAGTGTTTGACAGTCAGGTCGGCCAGTCGGTGATTGTGCGCGGAGAGGTTGCGGATGTTCCGGAGATTACCGAGTCTGGCCAGAACCTAACGGTTGCGATTGGAGGTGTTTCGCTTGCCGGTTCGGATGAGGTCGCTCGAGGCGAGTCTCGAGCAGTGGTGTATGCTGGGCACTTCCCGCGCTTAGAATATGGAGACGTGGTTGAGATGCGGGGACCGCTGGCCAAGCCATCAGCCTTCCAGACGGATACCGGCCGGCTCTTTAATTATCCGCGTTACCTGGCTCGCAATGAGGTTTTTTATGAGCTGAGCCGACCGCAGGTTACTGTTCTTTCCCATGATGGGGGCAATTCCATTAAGCGGTCTCTGGCGCGTCTGCGCACAAAGCTTTTGAGTTTGCTGCATGAGCACATCCCCGATCCGCATGCTGCGCTGACTGGTGGAGTTCTCCTGGGCGCCGAGGATGCCCTAGGTGAGGAGCTGCAAACTGCCTTTCGCGATACCGGCCTGATCCATATTGTGGTTCTTTCTGGCTACAACGTAACGATTGTGGCTGTGGCGATTGGCGCTGCTCTCTTGTTTGTTGGTCTGCCGCTGGCCGTGGCGGCGGGTGTGGCCGGACTCGGCATTGCCGCCTTTGCTCTTCTGGTGGGTCTGACACCAACAGTGGTGCGAGCGAGTATTATGGCCATTATTGCGCTGGTAGGGCGAGTATCTTCACGGCAGTATGCGGCCAGTCGGGGGTTGCTGGTTGCTGCGTTTGCGATGGTACTGGTTAATCCTCACATCCTGCTGTTTGATCCCTCCTTCCAACTCTCCGCTATCGCCACCGCTGGGTTACTTAGCTTCGGTGACGGTGTTTCCAGCTGGCTGACCATGCTTCCGGAGCGGTTTGGGGTGCGCGAAGCCGCGACCGCCACCATCTCGGCTCAGCTGGCGGTACTGCCGTTTCTAGCCTTTCTGACGGGTGAGATTTCTATTGTATCGGTGGTAGCAAACCTGCTCGTGCTGCCGGTCGTACCCCTTTTGATGGCGGTCGGAACGCTGACAGCTGCTGTGGCCTGGATTTTACCGCCTTTTGTACTGCCATTTGCTGCTGGTGCCTATGTTGTCTCGGAGTACATCTTTACCATCACAGAAAAATTAGCCAATTTTTCTGCTGCTACAGCTACAGTAGGGAATGTGTCGCTCTGGGCAGTTTTGGGTGTATATTTCATTGTTATAATTAGCCTTATTTTATATAATGCGCCCGAAGAATAGAGATTATAAAATAACCGGTTTTCTTGACAATTTTAAAAAGTATTGACATTACTTGACAAACTTTACTGGTCTGCTATAGTAGCTATCAGCGCCCTTATATAGGGTGCTTTTTCTGTTAAAGACCGACGCGCCTGTACGACATTACCCTTAAGTATTTGGTATGAATTATCATTCGGATACGATCGAGGTTTACACACTTGGACTGGCCTTTTTTGCTCTCTTTGTTGGAGCTACTGTCAGTCTTCAGTTCACTGCAGGAGGCGTTCTTTACAATACACAAGTTGCTGAGGCTGCAACCATAGAGATGGTGGCAGCGGAAGCAGAAGATACAAATACAAAACTCGCCCTCGCTGGTGGCTGGATGGCCAACTTTACCTCAGTTGCTCTAGCTGCTTCTGAGAAGGTAAGTGGTTATAACGTGCTTTCTACACTCGAGCGTACGAATGCTAAGACCCCAAAGGAGGTGCATAAGGATGCACAGAAACGGGCCGAGCGTAGTCAGACAGACAATCCTGTAATGACACAAACTGATAAACGTGAAATTCTCTGGTTGGCGCGAATTGTGTACTCAGAAACCAAGCGTGCTGATGAGCAACGCATTATTGGTTGGGTGGTTCGTAACCGTGTTGACACTGGTTACACAGGCCGTACCTATGAATCTGTTGCCAAGCACTCGCGTCAGTTCTCTGGGCTTAACCCATATGATAAACGCTACGAGCATAACATCTCGCGTTGGTACTCTAGTGAAGGATATGCCTGGGAGACAGCGCTAGCAATAGCAAAGGAGGTTTACTTAGCTCCGGAAAGTTCTCGCCCGTTGGCACTAACCACGCGTCACTTCTACTCACCGAATGCGGTGAAGCAGACTCCGGCCTGGGCTGAAGGTCAGCAGGCAGTAAAGCTCTTGAAGGATCCAGCTACTGGTGCCGTGCGTTTTGCTCTCTATGATCAGGTACGATAACCCTCCGTGTATTTTGTTCCGGCACGAGTAGCGCCGCCAGCGGCGACGCTCTCTCAGTCTCGGGCTCGCTCCTCCGACTAAAGTCGGAGACCATGCCTGCTCGCTCTGCGAAGTCCGAACAAAATAGGAGTGTTATCTTTAAGGATAAAAAACCGCCTTTTGGCGGTTTTTGTCTTGCCTGTCAGACTCAGAGTCTAACAGACTTGCTACACGATACACGTTACACGATATATGTAGTTGCTATACTAAGAGTAATGAAGAAACCACGCGTTATTTCTGGGTTAGCAGCTGCCGGGATTATCATCGGTAGCTTGATCCTTGTTTTGATTTTGGTGCAGCTAGCCATTGCTGCCAGTAATGATGAGTTGGTTGTCTCCTTTCTTGATGTTGGTCAAGGTGACGCAACTCTGATCGAGACGCCGTCTGGTGTGCAGGTACTGATTGATGGTGGTCGCTTTCGTTCTGTCGATCGGGCGCTTTCACGAGCGCTACCGTTTTACGATCGTTCAATTGATATGATTATTGCCACCCATGCTGATGCAGATCACATCGGTGGGCTGGTCACGGTGCTGGAGGAGTATGATGTCGGCCACGTTATTCTCCCGGCCCAGGTTAGTGAGACGAGTGATTACATGGCGCTTCTAGAAGCCACCACTCAAGAGAAATCTGAAGGAGCCACGGTGCGTCAGGTTTCCCGCGGCGATGTCGTCTCTCTCGGTGATGAGGCTTATCTCCAGATTTTGTTTCCTTTGGCTGGCCACGTTCCCGCTGATACCAACGACAGCTCGCTGATCATGAAGCTCATTTACGGTGAGACCAGTTGGCTCTTTACGGGCGACAGTTCACAGGTGATGGAGGGGTTTGTGGTCGGTCAGCTGGCTGAACAGATCGATGTCGATGTGCTCAAGGTTGGCCATCACGGCTCAGATACATCCTCGGACGAAAGCTTTCTGGCCGCTGCTTCCCCAGCGTTTGCTGTTATCTCCGCTGGCGCCAACAACCCCTATGGCCACCCAACCGATACGGTGCTTGGTCGGCTGGTTTCCATCGGTGCGGAAACATTGTGCACCTGCGATCTGGGCACCATTGTCTTCATCAGTAATGGGCGCGAGGTGCGCCGGCAAAAATAAAAACTTACATCTTGCCACATTTCTATATTTGTACTCTTTTTGTGCAACACTGAGTGTTGCACAAAATAGATGCTTATTTTAGAAAAAGTGCGGGATAAACAAAAACCGCCAAACGGCGGTTTTTCTAATATCCTAAATCCACGCTTCCTAGAACCCTCTAAATAATCCCAGCATCCTTGAGTGCACGGTAGGCACCTTTTTTCTGGATGATCTTTAGCCCCTTAGTGGAAACCCTTAAAGGGATGTACTGATCCAGCTCTGGAACATAAATCTTCTTCTTCTGTAGGTTCACTTTCTGATAACGCTTGCCGGTTGGGTTGAACTGGGTAGCACGCGTCCGGTTGGAGTATCCACCGGCGGTATTGGTGCTTTTGTTTGTAATTGGGCACGTGTTAGCCATAATGATTATGTAGCTTTTAACGCAAAGCGTGTAGCATCTCTCGGTCACCTCTACTGCGATAACTTTAATACGTTACAAGCTATACATTATATGTATTGTGATGGTTATGCTACCATAGCGACGATTAATTGCAACAGCAAGCACAGGCTTCTAGGTATCTAGTATCCTAGTAACTTAACTTCCTAATCTACTAATACATGACCATCACCACCACAATCGTATTTATCGCCATTCTAGTCATCTCGGTCGTGATTCATGAGGTGGCTCATGGCTACATGGCAAATTATCTCGGCGACCCAACAGCACGGCTGCAAGGACGATTGACAATGAACCCGTTGCCACATCTCGACATCGTTGGATCCATTGTTGTGCCGGCACTGTTGGCACTCTCGGGTACAGGAGTGATCTTTGGCTGGGCCAAGCCGGTTCCTTATAACCCGCACAACATCTCCAACCGCTACGGGAATGCGCTTGTGGCCGCAGCGGGGCCGGCCTCCAATCTTCTCTTGGCGATCATTGCCGGGCTGGTACTCCGACTGGCACCGATTGCTGTCGGAAGTGCCTTTGGCACCTTCTTGGTTGGGGTTATCCTTATAAATATTGTTTTGATGATCTTTAATCTTGTGCCGATCCCACCGCTGGATGGTTCGAAAATCCTCTTTGACTTCCTGCCTGCTAAGTTTGCTCACATCCAGGCCAGCCTTGAGCGTTGGGGGTTTATGATTCTACTTTTCTTTATTTTTTTCGCCATCGAGCTTATCCAGCCAATAATTAGCTGGTTGTTTATGCTTATTGTGGGGACGACGGGGCCGCTGTCGTTCTAAAGAAAAACTATTGCATTTTCTGTTGAGTTACGTATACTAAAGCGCGTTGCAGAACGCTCCATTTAGATCTAGTAGCGTGAAGTCAGCAGCTAAAGAGCTAAAATTATGCCAACAATCAACCAACTTGTCCGTAAGGGACGCAAACAATCAAAGAGGAAATCAAAATCAGTCGCCCTCGGACATGGTTTTAATACACTCAAGAACCGACCGTCATACTATCCGTCGCCATTCAAGCGTGGAGTGATCACGAAGGTGACGACAGCAACACCAAAGAAGCCGAACTCTGCGATCCGAAAGATTGTTCGGGTTCGTCTTACTAACGGGCAGGAGATCACCGCCTACGTTCCGGGTGAGGGCCACAGCCTGCAGGAGCACTCCGTGGTACTTATTCGCGGCGGTCGTGTTAAGGACATTGGTGTCCGCTACACTGTTGTTCGTGGTGTACTCGATGCACAGGGTGTTGAAGGTAAGAAGAACTCTCGTTCACGCTACGGTACTAAAAAAGAAAGCTAATTTTTATGCAATTCCCAATCACACAACGACATCCGATCACTCCAGACCATAAGTACGACTCGCAGGAGATCGCGAAGTTTATTAACTACATCATGGAGGATGGAAAGAAGGCCGTAGCTCGCAAGGTTGTCTATGATGCTATGGAGATAATTGCGGGCAAGAAGGAGCAGGATCCGATTGATGTATTTGAGGCAGCGATAGAGAATGTTGGTCCAAAGATGGAGGTACGCGGAAAGCGGGTTGGAGGTGCTAACTACCAGGTACCTTACGAGGTGGACCAAAAGCGTCGCCTACAGCTAGCACTTCGCTGGATCAAGGAGGCCACTCTTTCAAATCAGAAGGGTGAGCCGATTGCGAATGCTCTTGCGCGTGAACTCATGGCCGCAGCTGCTGGTGAAGGTGAGGCAGTGAAGAAGCGTGAGAATGCGCACAAGCAGGCTGATGCCAACAAAGCATTCGCTCACTTTGCCCGGTAATTTAAATGTAGATAAATTATTTACTCGTAAGTATTAATCGGGTAAATAATTTTTATTAATTTAATCAATAAACTAATCACTATGGCCTCAGACCGCGACTATCCATTAAAAGATGTAAGAAATATCGGAATCATCGCTCACATCGATGCGGGTAAAACTACCATGACCGAGCGGCTCCTTTTTTATACTGGGATTTCTCACAAAATGGGTGAGGTGCATGACGGAGCAGCAACGATGGACTGGATGGAGCAGGAGCAGGAGCGAGGTATCACCATTACCTCAGCAGCCACAACCTGTTTCTGGATTCCAACTTATGAAGACAAAGATGCTGATGATGCGCATGAACGCCGTATTAATATCATTGACACGCCGGGCCACGTCGACTTTACCGCCGAGGTAGAGCGATCATTGAAAGTGCTTGACGGCGCTGTTGTTGTCTTCGAGGGTGTTGCTGGTGTAGAACCACAGAGTGAAACAGTGTGGCGTCAGGCTGACAAGTATAATGTGCCGCGCATCTGCTTTATCAACAAGATGGATCGTACCGGTGCTGACTATGAGCGCGCCTTCGAGACTATCCTCGACCGCTTAACTCCGAATGCTGTTCGTGCCCAGATCATGATTGGTGAGGAGGAAATGCATGAAGGTGTTATCGATCTCCTCAAAATGAAGGCCTACTACTTTGAAGGGGAGATGGGCAACGAGGTGGTGGAAAAGGAGATGCCGGATGAGTTTAAAGATAAGGCTGAGGCAGCTCGCCACGAGCTTATCGAGGCAATTGTTGAAACAGACCCAGAACTGATGGATGCCTATCTTTCGGACGAAAAAATATCGACTGCGGACCTTAAGTCTGCTTTGCGAAAAGCTGTTATAAACAACAAAGTTGTTCCTGTTTTTGGTGGTTCTGCCTTGAAGAATAAGGGAGCTCAGTTACTGCTCGATGCCGTGGTTGACTATCTGCCAAGCCCACTCGATGTAAAGCCGATGACTGGTATTAATACTAATACGGGTGAGGAGGAGGAGTGCCCAGCTGATGAAAACGCTCCGTTTGCCGCTCTTGCCTTTAAGCTTCAGAGCGACCCGTACATTGGGCAGCTGACCTTTGTGCGTGTCTACTCCGGAACACTTGATGCCGGATCTTATGTTTACAACGTTTCCAAGGGGGAGAAGGAGCGAGTGGGACGAATTGTCCGTCTGCACGCCAACAAGCGTGAAGAGGTAGATAAGGTTCATGCGGGGGAGATTGCCGCCTTTGTAGGCCTCAAAAACACCACAACCTCTGATACTTTAACTGATCTAGACCACCCAATTGAATTGGCTAAAATTGACTTCCCTGAACCGGTGGTGTCACTGAAGATTGAGCCGAAGACAAATGCCGATCAGGAGAAGATGGGTATGGCACTCAAGAATCTTTCGGATGAAGATCCAACCTTCCGAATTAATACCGATCAGGAAACTGGCGAAACTATCATCTCCGGAATGGGTGAGCTACACCTAAATATTCTTGTGGAACGAATGAAGCGTGAGTTCTCTGTGGAAGCCAATGTTGGTCAACCGCGCGTTGCTTACCGCGAGACGATTCAGGGTGAGGCCGATGCTGAGTGTAAGTATGTTAAGCAGTCTGGTGGTCGTGGTCAGTACGGTCACGTCAACATCCGTATTAAGCCAATGGACATGGATGTCGATGAAGATGATGTAGCAAAGAACGTTGATCGTGAAGAAAACTTTGAGTTTATTAATAATATTAAGGGCGGTGTCATTCCGCGTGAGTTTATTCCGTCAGTAAAGGTTGGAGTAAAGGAAGCTATGGATCGTGGTGTTATTGCCGGCTATCCAATGGTAAATATTTCCTGTGATCTTTACGATGGTAGCTCTCATGATGTTGACTCCTCTGAGGCCGCCTTCAAGATTGCTGGTTCCAAGGCCTTCCAGGATGCTGTGCAGCGCGCTCGGCCGGTTATCCTTGAGCCGATGATGAAGATTGAGGTAACTACCCCAGAAGACTTTATGGGTGATGTGAATGGAAATCTCTCTGGAAAGCGAGCGCAGATTAAGGGTATGGAGGATCGTGGTATGAACAAGGTTGTGCGAGCCATGGTGCCGCTTTCTGAGATGTTTGGCTATACTAACGAACTCCGTTCACTGACTGAGGGTCGAGCTACTTCTACAATGGAGTTTGATCACTACGAGGTGGTACCAGCAAACATAGCGGAAGAGATCAAGGCGCAGGCATAGGAATTTCTAATATCCAAAATCGCCGGACTTTTATAAGCGCCGCGATTTTGTTATACTCATCTGCATACTTGCTCTTTACAGACGAATCAAAAAACCAACCGTAATCTCAAAATAATGAGGTCATCATGCCAGAACAAGATAATAATCTATCGAATGAACCAGAACTACAGAACCAGAAAAAAGCGCTAGCATTTCGCTCTTTTACAGGAGACCAAGAAAGCAGGCTTCACAATATTGATCCAGCCAACACACCTTCTCCTTACGAAGACCCATGTAAGGCCGAAAGACATTTCCCAAAGTCTTAAAAAACTCTCCATCAACACTCTTTATTCCGGTGTAAGCATATTTATGCTTGTACCGGTTTTTTTATTTACTTACTAGTTATCTGTCCTTGCTTCAATTATTCGCCGAACGGCTACATAGTAAGCTGCTCTTCGATATGAAATATTTTGCTGTTCTACTTCTTTGCGTACGTTTTCCCAGGCGTTTATCTGGTGTTCACTGAGTTTCTTGTCAAAGTCTGCTTCGCTCCAGGTTTTATTGTGCATATTCTGGTACCACTCAAAGTATGATCCGACCACGCCACCGGCGTTTGCTAGAATGTCAGGGATAATCTGGATGCCGCGAGAGAGAAGCTTTTCTTCCGCTTCGCTACTAACGCCAGCATTGGCTACCTCGACGACAATCTCAGCTCTTAGAGAATCTGCGTTCTCTGCTGTGATGGCATCGCCGAGGGCAGCGGGTACAAAAATAGTTGCTGGTAGGGCTAGTAGTTCATTATTGGAAACCTGCTTGCCCGCAGAAAATTCACCGACGGGCTGACCTGAATCTTTGTGCGCGGCTAGTTTTTCAATATCAAGTCCATCAGGATTATAGATACCACCACGGGAGTCGCTAACGGCGACAATCGGGTAACCGGCCTCGTGGAGAAATTCAGCCAGGTGTCGGCCGGCGTTGCCAAAGCCCTGGATAACCACGGATATATCTCCTGCTTCACTACTTTTTAAAACGCAGTCGCTACGTAACTTCTCAATGACAAAGAAAGTCCCGCGACCAGTGGCACTGGAGCGGCCGCTACATCCACCTTCGCTCTCTGGCTTGCCGGTGATCACGGCCGGAGCAGAAACCTTGAAACGCTTCTCGTACTCGGTGCGGATCCAGCTCATTATCTCGGGTGTTGTGTTTACATCGGGGGCCGGAATGTCACGCTCAGGGCCAATAACTGGCGTTAAAGTCCTACCAAAGGCGCGGCTAATAGCTTCTAAATCTGCTAGTGACAGCTCCTTAGGGTTAAGCTTCAGCCCACCCTTCCCGCCGCCGAAGGGGATGCTCACCAACGCACACTTGATGGTCATCAGAAAGGCTAGCTCAGTAACCTCTTCCTCGGTAACGCTTTCGTGGTAGCGGAGCCCTCCCTTGGTTGGTCCAAGCGTATCATCGTACTGGATGCGCCAGCCGCGGAAGATCTTTTGCTCGCCGCTTTCCAGTGTCATCGGAATAGATAGGCTAACGCTGCGGCGTGGAGACCTCAGCGAGCTTACATCTGCCTCGGTGATATCGGTACTGCTGATGAGATTATCGAGTCGGGTTTGGACTGCTTGGTTTTCAGACATAAAAGTATTGTGTAGCGTTTAATGCTGTCTGATTATAACGCAAAAGCCATCTTCTTAATCAGTCGCATGGTTAGTTGTTGCTTTTTGTTTCCAGTATGTTTAACTGTCTCGGGTACGCACCTTAAACAATTAACAAAACTCAGACGGAGGTCTGAAACTAAATGAATAAAAAGAATGGAACTCAAACTCTAACTGGTAACGGATACAAAGAAGCAAAAAAATTAGAACTACCCTTTGTGGCAGCGATAGAGGACTTTGCCACGAAAATGGATCCATGTTTTTTGGAGATTTATAATAAAAAACTATCTGTTACACAAAAGACAGATATAAAATCCTTATTAAAAACTGCTCGAACGCACAGTATTGCGGAGCTTGAAGAGGCAGTTGAAATGCCAATCTATAAAGCCACACTTGCGGCTCTTGCTGAAGGATTAGGAGAAAGTCTCAGTAACGCAAAAGAGTTTCTCGTTATTTACGGGAGAATTTTCCGTGTGCGACAGTTTACATCTGTCGATACTTTGTGGGCTGAACAAAACTCTTGATATTGCAACTAACCCGCCACCAGAATTAACTGGTCGGCGGGTTTTTAAATGAGCACCCGATATCTTTTATTCCGCTTTTACGGGATAAAAGAACGGTCGTGCGAATTTATGTCTGAGAAAAACATGTTTTTCTCAGACGGAATGAGCCACTGTTAGACTTCGGAAGTCTAACAGGCCTGGTATGATCCGACTCTAACAAGGTTGACAGATAATATAAGAAATGCTTAAATAATGGTAGATATCACATTTAAATTTGAACAAACGGGCGGAGGCCCAAGACAAATGACACAGATTAAGGACCGCAAAATAATCCAAGTAGTCGTGGACACTGATTCGCAAGATGCTGCCGGATTTTTAATTGCACTCTGTGATGACGGAACATTATGGGGGAGGATTCAGTTTGGCGGTGACTATGAATGGAAAGAAATACCTACCTATCCAGATGGGTCTGATCCAAATAAAAAAAGTTAGACTGATTCGGTGCTAATTTGGCCGGCGAGGTTAATTCCTTGCTGGCTTTTTATTGCTTACATAAGGGTTGACAATCAACCCACAAAATGCTTAAATAACGGTAGATATTTCATTCTAATTCAAATAAACGGGCGGAGGCCTAGGGAAAATGACAACAACAGAAACGAAAGAAGATCTGAAAATTACCGATGAAGAGATGGACATAGTGAGAAGGATCTTTAATCAAGACCTCAGACCATTTTCTGAGGATAATAATTATCTATTTGGAGATCCAAGTTATCTAAAAAGCGATATCCCTGTTTCTTTTCGGAAATTAAGAAATGCAACTACGGAAGTTTCGAGACGAGAGACTCAAGACGTATCTCGCGTTCTTATTGATTACATGTGGTTCCAAAATTCTTTATGGATGGTGAGAAGAGATTCAGGATCTAATCTTATAGACCTTGGTCAGGCTGTTCTCTCTTTGTCTAAAGTTATCGAACAAGAAGAAGAGGCCACAAAAGAGCTACTTGACTATCATCGGTTGTGCCGGGTTCTAGCGAAAGCAAACTCACTACTTACAGCAATTTCTCGCGAGAAAGTTTAAGGTCTCAAGGTATCAACATACCGAATCTGCATAAGTCAGGTTCGGTATTTTTTTGTATTTCTAAGCCTGCAATTTAGATTGACAACCTACCTACAAAATGCTTAAATAATGGTAGATATCACATTTAAATTTAAACAAACGGGCGGGAGCCCAGGAACAATGGAAGAATACATGTATGAAGATGGTTCAAAAATAGTTGCAAGCAAAATCCCTTCCGGAACATATCGGATAAAGTATTACACAAAGGGGGATTCTCGAGATCGTAAGCCTGACTATTGCTTAATGACTGTAGAAGTAGTGAATGGAGAAAAGAGGTTTTTCACCGAAGATGGTCCTATTGTGGCGGAAATTACAAACAGCTTATCTCAATACCGTCATGCTCCCATAGAAGTGACGAAGTAACAGAAAGATTAAATTCACTAAAATTTAGCTGTCGGATCTGTAATTACGCAGACCGGCAGTTTTTTATTAGTGCGAGATTTCTGACCCTTGACTACCGAGCAAAGTGAGCGATATGAACACTTGTATTCATATCCGAACGGCGCGACGGTAGACAAGGAAATAGCTGCCATTGCATACATTTATGCAATGGCTAATTTATCTCTTTATTAAGAGATGCTATTTCCTTGACGCGAGAACTCAATCGAGTATAATCATTGTTGTGAATTGGATGATAAAAGTTAGTAGAAAAAAGCGAAGGTAACCCTGCTCCTTAGGAGTGCGATTGCCAGCCGCTTTCGAGCGGCTTTTTTCATGCCAGTTTTTGTTCTTTGAAAACCGAATACGATGTAGCCAAACCAACATTAAATCCCAGATTTGAATGCTCGTCTGCAGGGCGAGTCTCAAATCAATAAGTGCACACTTTTATATTAAGACTTCTGGATTGCAAAACTAGAAGCACAAATGTGTGAGCTTACACCTAGCTTGTTACTAGGTGAAATTAATTTGTGAATTGTGGTCCACACAATTCCTGCGGGAACGTTGTAAGGGCGTATGGTGGATGCCTCGACTCTAAAGAGCGACGAAGGACGTAGCACGGCGACGATATGCCTCGGGTAGGTGCCTAGCAACCGATAATCCGGGGATTTCCGAATAGGGAAACCTAACATGGTAAAACCATGTTGCTGACCGCATAGCGGTCAGGGCTCACCCAGGGAAGTGAAACATCTCAGTACCTGGAGGAAAAGAAAAAAAGCCCCAGTAGGGGAACATTTCCGAAGTAGCGGCGAGCGAAAGGGAAACAGCTCAAACCAATCAGTTTACTGATTGGGGTTGTAGCGTAACACTGTCTTTACGAGGGAGATCATGGAGTGATAGTCGAATAAGCTGGAAAGCTTAACCCTAGAAGGTGAAAGTCCGGTAGACGAAATCAATCCAGTCTCCTTGGTGTTATTGCTGAGTATCGCGGGACATGAATAGCCTGTGAGAATCTGGCAGAACTAACTGCTAAAGCTAAATATCTTTAGAGATCGATATGGAACGAGTACCGTGAGGGAAAGGTGAAAAGAACCCCGGTGAGGGGAGTGAAATAGACCTGAAACCATATGTCTACAAGCAGTAGGAGCGGTCCTAGAACCGCGACTGCGTGCCTTTTGCAAAATGAGCCAACGAGTTTGTGTGCGCGGCGCATGCCTAAGTGGCCGAAACCACGGAGGCCAAGCGAAAGCGAGTGTTAACGCGCGAATCCGGCTTTGCCGGGTGTCGTGTGCGCAAGACCCGAAACCAAACGATCTACCCATGGGCAGGGTGAACTTCGTCGAAAGATGAAGGGAGGCCCGAACCGATAAGAGTTTCAAATCTTTCGGATGACCTGTGGGTCGCAGTGAAAAGCTAATCGAGTTTGGTCATAGCTGGTTCTTTCCGAAATAGCTTTAGGGCTAGCGTTAGGTGATCCCGGCGGGGGTAGAGCACTGGATGGTACTGACAGGCCGAAAGGTCGCAGCACCAATCAAACTCCGAATACCGTCGATTATAACCTGGCAGTCAGAACGCGAGGGCTAAGCTTCGCCGTTCGAAAGGGAAACAGCCCAG
>JBBDUH010000017.1:0-1753 GCA_040904005.1 Minisyncoccota bacterium | reverse complement strand
ATTGTTGTTATTGCCGTTTTAGCTATTGTACTTTTGTACGGAATTATGAAGTACAACAGCTTCATTGCGCAGTTTGCTCGTATCGAGGAGGCCTGGGCGGATATCGATGTCCAGCTCAAGCGTCGCTACGATCTGATTCCAAACTTGATGGAGGCGGTCAAGGGCTACATGGAGCATGAAAGTCAGACTTTTCAGAAGGTGACGGAGGCTCGCACACAGGCGATGCAGGCCGACACCATGGAGGAGCATCAGCAGGCTGAGAACATGCTGACCGGAGCGTTGAAGTCGCTGTTTGCTGTCTCTGAGAGTTATCCGGAGCTACGTGCGACCGAAAACTTCCAGCAGTTTCAAAAGGAGTTGGCCGACACCGAGAACAAGATTCAGGCCGCGCGGCGTTTCTACAACGCTAATGTGCGCGACTACAACACGGATGTTGAGCAGTTCCCAGAGAACGTGATTGCCAATATGGGTGGATTCGATAAGCGCGAGTACTTCGAGATCGAGGAGGCTGCTGCTAGGGAGAATGTAAAGGTGGACTTCTAATCCAACTTCGTAGTTAACAGAATTTCTTTGTCGCTTTCTTGTGCAACTCCTTCGCTGTACCGATTGTGTACACCTCAGTCGTCTACTCATTAGCTCCGCGAACTTCTGCCAACTACTTTGTTAGATAAGGTTGAGTAAAAAGCTTCTCACTTCCTACTATCTTTATGGCCACACTATACGGAAATCAAGCTAGTAATCGCCGCAAGACCTGGGCGCTCGTCACGGGCTTTTTGGTGGTGATTATTATGCTTGGCTGGGCGGCTAGCTGGTACTTTAACTCGCCGGCAATCCTCATCGGGGCAGTTATCTTTAGCCTTCTGATGAATGGAATCAGCTTCTGGTTTTCCCACAAGATTGCACTCAAGACCGCCGGTGCTAAACCGGCCGCAGAAAATCAATACAGCGAGCTGCATAATATAGTCGAGAATCTTTCCATCACGGCTGGAATCAAGAAGCCAGCCGTCTACGTAATCGAAGATGCATCACCGAATGCTTTTGCAACGGGCCGCAACGAAGAGACAGCAGCCGTAGCAGTCACAACTGGGCTTCTGCAGATTCTCGATCGTAGCGAGCTGGAAGGGGTGATTGCGCACGAGATTGCCCACATTACCAACCGCGACATTCTACTATCCTCATTAGTTGTTGTACTGGTAGGCTTTGTTACCCTGCTTTCTGATTTCTTCATCAGGATGGCCTTTTTTGGTGGGGGAGGCAGAGATGGCCGCGCTGGTTTGGTGATAGGACTCGTTGGGATTGGCTTGGCGATTCTGTCGCCGCTTGTGGCGGTAGTGATTCAGCTGGCGATTTCTCGCAAGCGGGAGTTTTTGGCCGACGCATCAGGGGCGCTTTTGACCCGCTATCCGGAGGGGTTGGCCGGGGCACTGCGAAAGATTGATGGGGCAGTGAGCAAGAAGCCCTTGAAGCGGGCGAATCATGCGACGGCGCATCTCTACTTTGAGAATCCGTACGGTGGTGATAATTCCGAAAAAGGTTTTCTCACAAAAGCCTTCATGACCCATCCTCCCACCAAAGAGAGAATCAATGCATTGATGGAAAGGCAGTAGGGAAATTGCTTTTCTGTTTTTTAAATATATAATTATGCCTTCTGGTCGCCTGCTCTACACTGCAGGTGATCAGGAAAAGAAGCTCCTTGCACGGGTGCTTCGAAATATCCATAACGGCTTGGGATTGATATCTCAGGTCGTTTTTT
>JBBDUH010000016.1:0-10702 GCA_040904005.1 Minisyncoccota bacterium | reverse complement strand
CGAAAGCCCGGTAGTGCCTCCTGCTCGAGATCATCCTCAGACTCTTTAGTAATCTTTATTAGCGCATTATTTACCGGCACCACGATAATACCACCAACCGTCAATTGCTCAAGAAGCTGATCCGGAACCTCGTTCTTTGCTCCAGCAGAAACCAGAATACGATCAAAGGGCGCCTCTGGTTGTGAACCTTGAAGAGCATCACCGGCCCTGATCTCCGCTTCTGGTAGATTATATTTAGATAGGTTCTCCCTACCAAAAGACGCCAGTTCTTCGCGTAATTCCACACCAATTACCCGCCCCTCCTCACCGACGATATGAGCCAGAAGTGCTGTTGTCCAGCCCGAGCCACAGCCGACATCAAGTACGGTTTGCCCCGCCTCTAGCTCCAGCAGTTCCAGCATGTAGGCCACTGTCGTAGGTTGAGAGATGGTCTGCTCCGAGCCAATCGGCAAAGGGTAGTCTTCGTAAGCCTCAACCTTATAATCCTTGCGGACAAAATCAGCCCGATCAATCGCCACAAAAGCAGCTTCTATCTCTGAGCTTTTTAGTACCTTGGTTTTTTTCTTCATGCGCGCAATCAGCTCATCGAGAGAGCAAAAATTGTCGGCAAATATGTCTGTTGTATTCATAGGCTAGGTTACTAAAAAGTTAAGTTGCTAGGGTTTTAGGAAGTTAACATCTCGCCGCACTGTTACAGCGGCAGCTCCTGATCCGGCGTATCCTCTCCAGCAGCCTCAGTAATGACGCGGTTAGAGACATCGCGGAAGGTGCAGTAATCGCAGTCTTCATCAGCCGGCGGCACCGTATCGTTCATCAAGCACTCCTTCGCTGCCACTAGTGTCTCCTCAATCCATCCGTCGTCTCCATCATACGGCAGAATCTCTAGATTAAACTCGAGCTTCCCATCAAGGCCGGCGAGAGACTTATCGCCATTAGCATACACAAAGTAACCGCGATCCGAGACATCGAAGTCATGCCCCCGCAGCAGCCACTGATAGACCTCCATCTGTCGCTTCCAGCCATCCTGCCAGTCAGCCTCCAGGTCGAGCTTACCCTCCTTTGCTGTTGCCTTGTAATCAACCACTGCCAGCTTACCCGCAGGGTTCTGCCAGATATCATCCGGTGCACCATAAACTTCGAAGCCACTCGCCTCGTGCTTGCGACGAACACCGGTAAAGTTATGCCGCCAATCCTCTAGATCATCGTGAGCAAATGGCACCGCATCAATCCCGTACTCGGACATCAGCGGATGCGTCTCCCCCTTCTCGCGGAAAACATCAAACTCGCGCTTCATCAGCTCATCCACCGCATTATTTAAGGTGAAGGGATAGCCCGGCACCCGCTTCACCCCCAGCCGCATATCAACATAAAAACAGCGCGGACACTCCAGAAATAGATCAATCTTGGAACGACTGAGCTCAAAGCCATCTGGCTTCTTCGGGTTAAAACGATATTTGGTACGGGGAACGAAGTAATACTGACTCATATAAATTAGTTAAAAGTTTACCCGAGGCGTAAAATCATAGATTTTATTTTTGCTTTGCAAAATGCGCGCGGGTAAAAAGTGAAAAATAGTTCATCTTTAGTATACATGTGACCGATTCAATACTATGCATGGTAGATAAGTTAGATCTGACAAAGGTGATTTACCTCCTCGAGAACCTCCTCAATCTTTTCTTTGTTAAAACCAAGCGCCTCAAGCTTGTCCTTTTCCTCACGCAGTGTCCGACAAAGAACCACGCCCTGTTTGGTTAGCTCCTGCTTGTGCGCACCTGATAATGAGGCCAGAGCCGTTACTGGATGAAGCGTCGTTTCATCAATGAGATCCTCTAGGTTTCCTTCCTTTGGATACCCCCAGCCGACCATTGTAATCCCAGCGCATTCACCATACTCAATAGCCTGAGAAGAAAACTTGGTATTCGTAATCAACCAGCCGCTAACTTTTTTACCTTTTGAGTCTAGATGTCCATACTCATTAGCGGCCAGGTCCTCCAGGCGGGCCTTTACATAAAGCGGGGTCTGCAGCGATGACTTAAGTGACCGACTGTTATGAAACTTTGCTTCAACTAAAATTAGCTCGTCATCTTTTTCCGCTATCACATCCATTTCGTGTGTTGTGCATCCCCCTTGGATTACCTCGCTGACCGTCACCCGATAGCCCTTGGCGGCCAAGATATGAGACACAAACTTCTCAAATGGATAGCCCGTAGGCCCTAGCTCAGCCAACGCCTGTCGTAGTGAGTAACGCGCAGCAAAATCATTACGCTTCTCCTTTAAAAGGGCAAACGCTCGCTCATAGATAATGTCGGTGGTCGTCTCTTCGTCACACTCAGCAATAATCTCCGCAACAATGTCATCAATCAACTCTTCGGGTGCCTGAGCCTCGGACAGAGATCGCCGTAACTTCTCGGGCTGAAAGGACTCCTTCGTTCCGTCTCGCTTTTCGACAATTATCTGCTTTTCCATATATAAAGTATTGTAGCACGGGCAAAGACCGGGTTAACTTCTTACTGCACCGATGATCCCTCCTCCCAGGCAGCGCTCTCCGTCATACACCACACATGACTGGCCGACGGCAACGGCTCGCAGTGGCTGATCAAAGGTAACTTCCACTTGATCCTTACCCCCCACCCCTTTCACCGTACACTTTTGTAACGGCTGGTTGTAGCGAATCCGCGCCGACAACTTACCGTTCTCTAATAACTCGCCAACATCCCCAATCCAGTTTGTACTTGGAAGGGTTAAACCCTTGCAGTTATACAACGTGCTCGAAAGGTTGTCATTTTCGGTAACGGTAATAGTGTTGGCATCAACGTCTTTACTAATAACATACCACGGGCCGCTTTCAGGTGTCTTCTTCTGGATACTAAAGCCGTGCCTTTGCCCGATGGTGTAGACCACCGACCCAGCATGGGTGCCGATCACATCACCAGCTTCATTCAAAACATCGCCCGGCTCCAGGTCGATGAACTCTGCTAGAAACGTCGGCATATCGACCTGTCCGAGAAAGCAGAGGCCCTGACTGTCCTTCTTATCCGCCACCGGCAGCTCTGCTTCAGCCGCTATCTCCCGTACTTTAGACTTCTCTAGATGACCGATCGGAAAGATGGTTTTCTCCAATCGCTCGGTTAGTACCTGCCACATAAAGTACGTCTGATCTTTGTGTTCATCCGCTCCAGCCACTAATTCAACTTTGGACTTTCTACTTTCTACTTTCGACTTACGCAGCTGCGCGTAGTGCCCCGTTGCCACGTAGTCCGCCCCACGATCCTCTGCCCAGTCAAAAAAGGCACCAAACTTGATCTCGCCATTACACATCACGTCCGGATTTGGTGTCCGACCCGCCTCGTACTCTGCGATCATGTAGTCTACCACCCGAGTTTTGTAGTCTTCGGCCAGATCCACAGTCTTAAAATCAATCCCGAGCTGTACCGCTACCCGCATCGCATCCTGCCGCTCGCTCTCCATCGAACAATCGAGAAATGGTGGCTGCCAAACAGTCATAAAGCAGCCAGTTACCCTAAAGCCTGCCTTCTTAAGAAGATAAGCAGATACGGACGAATCCACCCCACCACTCATCGCTACGAAGACGTGGGTATTCTCCTTGTCTTCTATGTTTTGAATGTAGTCAGGAAGAATCAAGGTTAGTAGAAAGTTAAAAGTCTAAAGTATAAGGTTAAACGAATCTCGAATTTAGAATTTAAGAATAAAGAGTAATCTACACCATACACCTTACTCCTTACGCCACACACTTTACACCATACTCCCCACACCCCACCCCTTGCAAGCCTCTAGCTTCCGTGGTATTAATAAAGACAGACATAATCTTTCACTCTTAAATCCGGAGGAAGTATGAAAACTTCCAACTCTTCAGCTCTAGAACAAAAAGAAAGTGTAAACTTTATACCAATTTATGTAACTTTGGCTATATGGTTTGCATTGATTTGTATTAAATTTTTCCTACAGCTAGAAGCTCTGGTTGTAAGTATTGATCCAGTAACAGCTGGTGTAATAACTACCACAACCATATTAATTGCCTGCATTGCTTACTTTATTGTTTACTACAAAGAAGCAAGAAGGGAAGATTTCGATAAAATAATGATCGGATTATGGTTGGTTGCACTACTTGCACCGGTGGGAATTTTTCTTGGCATGGAAACACCAGAGATTTTTCTGATAGTTTACGGAAGTCTATTGCTTTTTGGGCTTCCTACTTGCGGCTGGATTGGTCACATCCTAGGAAAACTAAAATCTTAAAAAGACTTACATTAATTTAAATAAAGCCATCTCGGTTTAAATCGAGATGGCTTTATTTCTTGCCTCCTTCGGCGAGCCTCGCTTTCAGCGGGATTCTTATATTCATCATTCCTGATTCTTCGCTTGCGCTTCCCTCCACTTTTCGATCTCAGCGTGGTGGCCACTCATCAGTACCTCCGGGACTGTGTACTCCTCTCCTTTGTATGTAAGCGTCTCTGGACGAGTATACACATGCGTTCCAGCAGTACGCTCATCCTCCAAAGACTCCTCATTACCTAGCACCCCCGCTACAAACCGAGCGGTCGCATCAATCATGATCAGTGCCGGTAGCTCTCCGCCGGTAAGGATGTACGGCCCAACCGACACCTCCTCGGCCGCCAGCGCTTCAATCACCCGCCGATCAATCCCTTCGTAGCGACCGCAAATTAGAATGAGGTGCTCAATATCTGTCGCCGTATCCTTTGCCATTTGCTTATCAAACTGCCTTCCCTGCGCCGATAATACAACGACTTTCGACTTTCTACTTTCTACTTTCGACTCACTTCGTGCTGCCTCAACAGCGCGAAGTACAGGCTCCGCCTGCATCACCATCCCCGGCCCACCACCGTACGGCGGTGCATCAACACTCCGGTGCTTATCATCAGTAAAGTCACGCGGATCATATACACTAACGCTGATATGCCCATCCACCTGTGCGCGGCCGAGTATTGACTCATCGGTGTAGGTGGTTATTAGGTCTGGAAATATAGTTATGATTGAAAATTTCATTACTTGCTAGTATACCACTTATATGGTATTAATAAAGACAGATAATCCTTAACTCTTAGACAAAGGAGGTTATATGGAATTTTTTATCGAAATTTCCACTACACCCGAACCATGGATGCACTATTACAACTTCTATATCATGATTTCCACCCTTTTACTATTTATCCCTATATATAGTAACCTGCAACGAAAAGGATTTAGAATTTCAGGCTGGATAATAATACCGACTTTTTTAGGTTTTCTTTACTTCATGAGTATTAGATATCTAGTCCCGATATATCTCACAGTTGTATTATTTGCAGTCGTTCCTTTTGGAGCTGCTCTGACAGCAACTCTATTCGGAATAGGATGCTGGTACTTAATGACCTGGGCCTGGGTGTCACCCTCGCTTTGAGGTGGAAAAAACCGAAAACAATCTTTAAGCCGTTTCGATTCATTTCGAAGCGGCTTTTTTCTTTGCCCTTCCGTAGCCTTGTGCGAAGGAAGGTTGATTCTTATATTCATGATTCCTGATTCTTTCCATCAAAAAACCACCACTCTCATGGCAATTTTTTGACTTTTAATCCAGCCCCTGCGCGCAGGGGCTGGATTTCGTTCGTCTCACTCACTCAACTTTTAACTTTTGAGCTCCTCCATCGCATCATCTACTGATGTACTTGCCCCGTTAGAATCGTCAGATTCTTTTACGGGTTCTTCGTCGTTATCGCTGTCTAAAGCTGGTCCACCTTCGCGCTCTTCTGGCTCACGAATCTTGAGGTTAACGCGGGCCTGATTCTTCATGCCTACTACTCGGAGAAGAGTGCGTAGTGCCTTGGCAGTGTTACCACTGCGACCAATCACCTTACCCATATCATCGGCATGCACATCCAGCGTCATTAGCACACCCATTTCGTCTACCTCGCGATCCACATTTACGTCATCCGGATAATCAACAATCGCCTTTACCACATATTCTAGAAAGTCTTTATCTTCGTTTTTTTCTGCCATATCTAAATTTGAAAGCTACAAGTTGCTAATCACAGCTTCGACGAAACTGTCTTGGTTTTATTATACGCGATATATGACTTTGACAAAATCAAAGAAAAAACCACCTCCCGGTGGTTTTCAACTTTCTACTTTTTACCCGCGCGCATTTTTCTTTGTAAAAATAAAATCTACGATTTTACGCCTCAGGTGAACTTTCTACACCTCGTCTTCTTCATCACCATTCTCAGCTGACTCCTCTTCCTTGCTTTCGTCATCATCCAGTGTTTCGTCAGCTTCTTCTGCTTCAACATCCTTTGATGGCTCAGCTTCGGCTTCTTCTCCTTCGTCCGCCGTAGCTCCTTGCTCGTCCGCAGCCTCTGGTGAAGGCGAGTCAGCAGAGGCGGATTCTTCTGTCTCACCATCATCTGATGTTTCAGCTTCACTCTCGGTTTCCTCTTCTGATTCTGAGACAATCGGCGTCTTCTTCGGCAGTGGATTTACAGTTGGAGCATCCAGGATTCCGGTCTTAACCAGTAAGTTATGTACGGTGTCGCTCGGCTGAGCACCAACAGAAAGCCAGTAAGAAATACGCTCACCTTTAAGCACGTGCTTATCGCTACGAGCGTCGTAGGTACCGACCTGCTCAACGTAGTTTCCTGTTTGTGGGCCGCGACCCTTCTCGGTCACAATCATCCGGTAGGATGGATCGTGTTTGCGACCGACGCGTGAAAGTCTTATTCGTAACATATGCGTAAGATAATAACAGAAACATACATGAACGCAACCCATTTCACCTTTTTAGATATAAAAATAAGGCAGAAAAGAAGAATCCTGCTCTCGATTTCGAAAGCAGGATTAGAGGTTAAAGCACAAGATTAAAGGTTAATTATAGTTGGCAGTAACGTCCTTTGACTTCGAGTTTTCCAAAACAAAGTAGATAATCGCCACAAAAGCAAGCCAAACTACCCCAGATACAAGGTAGTGAAGGTTGCCGGGCGGATCAGTAAAGTAATGAAAAATATTACCCGTGAAAAAGGTGAGGACACAGCCAAAGGCGACAATCATAATTCCGCAAAACCAGTCCGGAAGTATGTAATGACAGCGGCGCTGTTTTGAATAAACAAACCACACAGCGACAAGCGACGTCAGTAGGATAAAGAAAACCAAGAGAGGAAGGGATAAGTTTTCCATAACAACAGGGATTTGAAAGTTAAAGGTTCCAGGTCTATTTGCATTATACAGAATAATGAAATTAAAAACCGCCCACGAGTTTTGTGTGAGCGGTTTTCATTAATTTAGTCTTCTGCACTATTCTTGCAACTGTAAACTACGACCCATCAGAAATCCAATAGAACAAAAAAGGCAGAGTAAGGAGAAAAGTAGAACAAAACTATAGTCATACAGGACTTTGTAATGTTGATTGGCCACGAAAAATATTACGTCAGTTATGTACCAACCAAATAAGCTACTTCCTAAAGTAAAAATTACTGTACTTTTAATGTTTTTCTTTAGGTTCTTTAGGCCAGAACTAATATTTCCAAATCCTCCAACCCCAACGCTAACAAGTATGATTCCTGTAACGGTGGCTGAATAACTGGCGCCAAACCCTATTTTTCCTAGAAACATGCCAATTCCTACTGCCACAACTACAACAAGTACTATTACCAGTATTGAGGAGATAATTTCATTCTTCATCTTTACTCCGTTTTTTGTTAAAGATTTTAGTCTGATTATTATTTTACATAAGTTTAATAGACTGTCAAGTATTCAGAACTTGCTTATAAAAACCGCTCGTTGTGATACACTCAAAGCCATATGAATGAAAACAAAAACGAAGCAGAAACTTTTGAAACCACTATTTCTACTACCGGTACTGGCGTGGGGTTCGTCACTCCTCCGCATGAACCCGGCGATGAAGTCGATGACCTTGTTGTCCCGCCTGACTACATTAATGGTGCCTATGACGGCGACACCGTCCGCATCAAGCCCCGACCAGACATTAAGAACGACCGTGGTGATCTAGAAATTGGTGAAGTTGTCGAAATTATCGAGCGCGCTCATACCGAGTTTGTCGGCACCGTGCAGAAAAATGGTAATACCTACTTCCTTCTACCAGATCGTAAACGCATGTATCAAGACATCTTCATTAAGACTAATGAAGAGCTAACCGATGGCTATAAAGTTGTTGTTGAAATCACAGACTGGGGAAACCCAGCTGAAGGCCGCAACCCAGCCGGTAAGGTTCTCGAGGTTTTGGGGCGAAAGGGCGACCACGAAGTTGAGATCCAGTCGATTCTGCGCGAGAAAGGGATCGAGGTTAACTTCCCGGATGATGTGATGGCCGAGGCAGCAGAGCTAGAAGACTGGAAAATGGCGGATGTTGATCTCTCCGACCGCCGCGACTTTCGCGACGTGCTGACAATGACGATTGACCCCGACACCGCCAAGGACTTTGACGACGCTATCTCCTTTAAGCGCCTAGAGAACGGCAACTACAAAATTGGTGTTCACATTGCTGATGTCTCCCATTTCGTCCAGCCCGACACCGCCATCGACCGCGAAGCTCGCAAGCGCTCCTTCTCTGCCTACCTGGTCGACCGCACAATTCCGATGCTGCCACCAATCCTTTCTAATGATCTTTGTTCTCTGATGCCAAACGTTGATCGTCTTGCCTTCTCAACTGAATTTGAGCTGACACCGGAAGGCAATGTGCTTAATCGCTGGTTTGGCAAAACTATCATCCACTCCGACAAGCGCTTCCCCTACGAAGAGGCCCAGGAACAGATTGACAACGGTGGTGAGTTTGCTGATGAGCTGCGTATTCTTAATAATATTGCCAAGACTCTCCGCAATCGCCGCTTTGCCGCTGGCTCCATCGACTTTCACGGCGAAGAAGTGAAGTTCGACATTGCTGAGGACGGCACAATCAATGGTATTCATAAAAAGGAACATCTCGATACTCATAAGTTGGTTGAGGAGTACATGCTGCTAGCGAACCGCGAGGTTGCTAAAGAGGTCGAGCGTATGACCGAGGATGAGAAAAAGAAGCATCTCATGGTCTACCGTGTCCACGGTCTGCCCGACAGGGATCGTCTTGCCGAGCTTGGTGTCTTCCTCCGCGCTCTTGGCTACGACTTCGAGCTGGAGAAAGGAGTTGAGGTTTCCAATGCTGACATCAACGCCCTGCTTGCTCAGGCTAAAGGTAAGGCCGAGGAAGGTCTCGTTAATACTGAGGTGATCCGCACCATGGACAAAGCAATCTACGGGATTAACAACAAAGGCCACTTTGGTCTTGCCTTCCAGTACTACGCGCACTTTACCTCCCCAATTCGTCGCTACCCAGACCTCCTGGTTCACCGCCTGCTCTACAAACACCTCAATGACATTGAGGTACCGGCCCAGGAGTTTAACTTCTACCAGGCTGCTGCTGATCACGCCTCTCTCCGCGAGCGTGAAGTGATGGATGCTGAACGCGACTCCATCTCCTACAAGCGGGCTGAGTACATGAACGACCACATCGGCGATGAGTTTTCCGTTGTTATCAGTGGTATATCTCGCCGTGGTTTCTATGTTGAGGAGGAAGAGACGCTTGCCAACGGCATGGTCTCCGTCAACTCATTGAATGATGACTACTACGAACTCGACCAAGAGAACTACGCTTTGGTTGGCAAAAACACCGGCCGCCGCTTCACTCTTGGCGATGAGGTTAAGGTGACACTAGAAAGCGTCAATGTAGATAATCGTGAAATTGATTTCAAACTAGCTGAATAGATCGCTGTCTGTCTGCCGTAAGGAAGGAGATCCAGGAGGTTAGATGGTAAAAAATTAAATATCTAGGTATGAAAAAAGGCACAAGATTAATTTCTTGTGCCTTTAATTTCGTGAGTTTAATCTGTGTGCAAATTTCTTACGAAACTCTCCACAGATCTTCTGGTGCTAAGAGGAATTTGATAGTAGCTGTATGCTGATCACGTTACTGCATCAGCATATCGACACTACATCGTACTTCCCCTCCGAATCTTTTTCTACGGAATCTTCCGGAACGGAGCAACACCAAGACCTGAGAAAAGATAGTCATCCCAACGATAGTCAACACTCAAGCCATTGTACAACATGAAATTACCTATATAAACGTGACGATTATTACAGTTAGTAAGAGAGGAGCGAGTCCACCAGTCTCCTAATAAACGTTTTCCCGTTTTTTGGTAATACTGTAAGATTGCTTGAGCAATAATTGCCGGATGAGGGAAATCCCATCCTTTTGGCATATTTGACTCATCCTCGCCTTCCTTAAAGCTTCTAGTTGGTCTTTTAATTTTAATTTCGTAGATTCCTGGCTCAGGAACGTCTTTAGCGAAATCTTCGTCGAACCACCAAACCTTGTGGTAGAATCCTTCTTTTCCTGTTCCATACTTCTCTAGAAGTTGGAGAAGGGAGAGAGGCTCAATATCAATTGTCAGTATTCCGTTTTCGAGTTTAATCACCCTATCTTTCGTTGCAGCCATAAACCATCACCTTTGATTTGGAGAGAAACGCATGCTGCGTCCTCTTAGTTAAAATTTTTAAAGATCAATTTTGACCTTTTTTTCTATTTCTGACTGTAATAGTACACCTTATAAATATACTTGTCAAGTACTAAATGCCATTTTCTTAAAATACCGCTTATATTAGTCATATTAAACACAAAAACCGCCATATCTGGCGGTTTTTT
>JBBDUH010000015.1:0-1792 GCA_040904005.1 Minisyncoccota bacterium | reverse complement strand
GAAGAACTTCCGGCATCATTCGAACTCATATCAGCATATCCGAATCCATTCAACCCAACAACGACCGTGACCCTCAGGGTGAACCAGGCTGATGAAATAGCAATCGAACTATTCGACGTCATCGGAAGGAGAGTGAAGGTTTTCGGCGCTACATACTTTCCGGCAGGCGAGCACGGCGTTCGCGTCGATGCCGCAGGTCTTCCGAGTGGAGCCTACTGGATTCGGGCGACCGGAACGAGGCACTCCGCTGGTCGCATGGTGTTACTTCAGAAGTGAGCCACGCAGGACAAGGAATTCATACCATCGAAAAATGTGCTGGCTGAAACGTCCGTAGGCGTTGCTGAGCTCGCAAAGATAGCATGGCGATACCTACCGGCGGCGGGCTGTCCGTACGGGGAATCCAGTCGCGGGTTGGCGCTCTGGATTGAGCGAATGGCGGGGACGACAATCAACTAGACAATGCTGGGGACACTAGAGCTTTTCGCGGAGTCCGGCTCACGACGACAGTTCATGAATTCGGTGACGCTGGACGCAACCCAACAGTATAGTTGATAGATATTTAGGCAGCGAGCAAAAGGGTATACAGGTGTTGTTAGCCTTAGTGCAGCAGCTCATCAGCCGTACGTTATCAAGAAGCTAGGACTAGTGAAATGAAGAGCTACCAAGGAGGTTTTCTTCGCTACGCAATTATCTTCGTTGTAGTCGCTCTTAGCTGGCTGTTTCTGAGCGCGGTGTGGCCTACACAGTTCAGGTATTATCACTTGGAAAACAATTGCGGAGAGTGGATCATCCGGCATAATCGATTCACCGGCGTTGCCCAGTGGTATGATGGTGCCTACTGGACGGACCAACGTCGCTTACCTTATCAGTGCCCGTGGTAAGCGAAGACACGTATTTGAGGAAAAAGGGTACCCCCGCGCGATGCTAAGCGTGTAGGTAGAGACTATGTTGTGACACTATGGTGTCACTGGCCTGTCGTATACTAAGTTCTCTCAGCAACGAGTGTACAGATTCTCGTCGCCCACCATCTGCGCGAACGTTGATTCTTCACTGAGTGTCCCCAGATGCGAAGAACTAGCCAGCCTTGTCGCTCTAGACGGCGAGTCACTTCTCTATCACGAGACTTGTTTCGTCGTATCTTTCTCTTCCAGTACTCTGTATTTGAAGCAGGAATCTGCAGATGCTTTGGACAGGCATGCCAGAAGCAGCTATCTAGGAATATGGCGATACGGCCGGTCTCATGAACGATGTCAGGATGTCCGAAAATATCGTCGCGATGAAAGGAGAGACCCTCCAGATCTCGCTCAGAGAGCGTCGAGAAGAACCTTCGCTCGAGCGATGTATTCGCCGAGCGCACTGCTTTCATGGTCTTTCGCCTTTGCTCTGGAGTTAGGTTATCCATCGCCTCACGTTCTTATGGCCCTCTTTGACGACATGCAGTTGCCCACCTGATGGAGATTAAGAATCCCTTTACTGTTGCTGACTTTTTCGCTGGCATCGGTCTTGTCACACTCGGATTTCACCGTAGCGGATGGAAGGTCGAATACGCTGTCGATTACTCCTCCGATAAAATGGAGATGTATGCCCAGAACTTCGACGGATCGCATTATGAACTTCGGGATATCCTGGAGGTCGCGGGCGAGGAGGTTCCCGACGTAACATTGGCCCATGCCTCATTTCCATGCACTGATGTGTCAGTGGCCGGTGGACGAAACGGACTTAATGGTGAGGCAAGCTCCCAGATCTGGAGCTTCATTCGCATCCTCTCCGAGATGAATGGCCGTCGTCCTCC
>JBBDUH010000014.1:6749-10935 GCA_040904005.1 Minisyncoccota bacterium | reverse complement strand
ACGTATCTCCCTTTTTCGGTAGAAGACCCTGAAGTAATCAAAGAAACCGAAAGACAGCGCACTATGGAGCTTAAAAAGGCTATTGAAGATCAATTGAAAGAAACAAACTGGAGATTGATGAGTGAAGGACTATCTTGTCGGCTTGGGATTATGTCTGGGAGAATTCGAGTATACGAAAGTAACGATGATATCTATAATCTAATTAAACGTGAGAGTAAGTAACATGAAAGCAGAAACTATCGAGATAAAGAAGTTTAGGTTTTTTATTATCGATACTGAGGGAAAACAGAGATCTTCAACGTGGGAGACAGTAAGCCAAAAGAATGACTTATATATTTTCGTAAACACTTTAGGGAAATATCAAAAAATAAGTCTGCATTCCTTTGGGAATTCAAAAGATGGTAAAGATTCACAATTTGGATTCACTAAATCATATAGAACAGACTTAAAATCCCAAGAAATTGATCCACCACCCCTTTGTAGATGGCGCCGTCCCGACTGTAAAGTAGAGGGAACTACGCAAGTCATTAAAATACTTTATCCTTCTGATTATCTAAAAGCAGAGATAGATCATCAAAGCGTCAAGAAAAAGTTTGGGCTACAAATGGCCAGTAAGGGTAAGGCGACGGAAGTATCGGTCTTTTACTCCACCGTAGAACCAGATCGAATAAGACCCCGTTTAGCAGAACTTGGTTTTACACCTCTTCCAGTCACAGCTTTCCCGAATGGCGAGTATGCATATTTTGCATTCAGAGAAGTTTCTTTTGATGCTCAAAAAGCTTTGCCCGAATTTGGAAATTCAAAGTTTAGAAAATTAGATGGCTTTAAGAATCTCAAAGAGAAAGAGAAGAATCTTCACGCAATCTGCCACAACTCTCCACAAGACGAAGAAGTTCTTAGTCTAATTGAGATAAACGGGATCACTTTCTCTAAATCATAATCTTTATAAGACTGTCACTTTTGTCACTTTTTTAGGCGCACGAGACCCGTCAAGAGTGTACTATAGATATACTGTAATCCATCAAGCCCTGCTTGATATCTAATAGTTCTAGCACGAGAAAGCCAACTATAATGAAAGTGAACTTTACCTACGATAGATCTAAAGATGTTTGGTGTCTTCGCAACAAAGGCAAGAGCTCGAATAATTCCGCAAACCCAACCGAGCAGTACAAACAACTAGTGGCAGAATACGGAGAAAGTCCCATCCGCGAGGCTGTCGAAGCTTTTATTAATGAATTTGTAGCTAAAGAAGAGATTGATATCGATGAGAAAATAAAAATTTTTGGTGCCGACTGGGCAGAAGTATCTTCCGAGTTCCAGACTCGGGCAGAAGCAATCTTTCAAACAAAGCTGCCGTTAGACATCACGGCCTACCTAACAGTAAACAGTCGCTGCCCCTACAACATTGAGAAGAATTTCTTCTTTGTCTCCTTGCAGGAAACACAAGCAAGAAGAGTGGTGATGCATGAACTATGGCACTTTTATACCTGGTATGGGCTGGGAGCTGACCAGGAGGATAAGCTAGGTAAGGAAAAATACAATAACATAAAGGAGGCGCTGACTGCGCTGCTTAACGTTGAGTGTGAGGATCTGTTCCCAAAAGACATGAAAGACACCGGCTATCCGCAGCACCAGGAGCTTCGCCAGAATATCATCGAATACTGGAAAAATGATAAGGATATAAAAAGTCTTTGGAACTACTTTAGGAGTCAAACATAAGGTCTTTGATAGAATAAAAATTTTTTGAGTAATTTTTACTTTTCACCCGCTGGATGGCGCATAACTCGCTGTGGGAACGGAATCTCGATATGAGCATCATCAAAGGCATTCTTGAGTCGGCGGCGTAGTTCACCAGTAACTGCCCACTGCTGGCCTGGTTTTACGTCGCCAAGTACCTTCAGGTAAATCGCCGAGTCACCCAGATCATCGACACGAAAGAAACGAGGTGGCTCAATAACATGCTTGCCCCACTCAGGGTCAGCTGCTAAGTCACGGCCAACTCGGTCTATCACCTTCACAACCTCATCAATATCTGACTCGTACGCCACACCGACATTAAGGTTCACACGCGAGAAGTGCTGACTCATATTAGACGCTACCTTTACCTGACCATTCTGAATATAATGCACCACCCCATCAAGATCTCGCAGCTTGGTCACACGCAGTGTCACCTCCTCAACAGTTCCACAAGTATCATTAAGGCAAATCACATCACCCATGCTGTACTGATCCTCGATCAGAATAAAGAAACCAGAGATGATGTCCTGGATCAGGTACTGAGCCCCGAACCCAAGAGCTACACCAGCCACACCAGCGGCGGCCAAAAGTGGCCCGATATCAAGACCGAACTCAGACAGAAGCACCATCAGAGTGACGACAATGATGAGCACCTTTACCGTGGCGGTGCTAACCCGCTGCAGCGTCTTGGTACGTTGCTCACGCTCGAGCTCAGAAAGATCCTCCTTGCGCTGGACAACCTGCTTGATCGCTTTCCGCAGTAGATATGTAGACAGCCACCACGCCAAGGCTGCACCAACAAGAATCGTCAGGATAGCTGGGCCAGAAGTGGTGATCCAAGCAATTACATCTGTACTGAAATTTTTCCAAAGGGTTTGCATATTGTGTGGCTATATTGTAACACTACATCTTTCGTGAATCGTATGCCCAGTGCAGGAGAGCTTGGCGCTGCTTGGGGCGGCAGTCGAAGTCGCCTTTTTCGCAGTTCTTGCTTACCTGACCAGCATGGCGGCGGAAGGCGCGCCAGCGCTTAATTTGGCGCTCATCTTCATCTTCTAGTCGGCGACCACGGTAATAGCGACAGTACCACTGAAACCAGCCGCGCGGATCATGCTCGGCGTTGATCCAACCCTTCCAGCGCCAGACAGACAGCGGCTGGGAGGCATTAACACCAAAGTAGTTAAGCTTCGGTAGATGTTCATTCATTCCTGTCGGTGCAAACTTTGCTGCGGTAAACCAGCTGTCGGGAAACTCATCTCCACAGTCGCGCATATATACTCCACCGAAGGCGCCGAGGACGAGCATTTCTTTGGGCGTTAGCTCCGGCTCAAAATCGGCTGCAAACTCCCGGCCGGCCGGCTCGGTTAGCTCGTAAGTGTAAGACGGCTGCATCTTGTCGCTGACGTGGATGGTTTGTGGCCGCGTGCGGTCGCTCATAAACACTAAGAAATAAAATTACTAGCCAAAAAGTATATGAAGGCCAGCAAAGAACCCCACCAACCTATCATCGATACAAGAAAACTGACAATTATCTTTCGTTGTAGTGAGGCCGGGAGTAGCTCTGTGTCTCTCCCTGACTTTTCCTGTTTGAGCAAGAACGGGCTAACCACAAAGGATAGAAACAGCCCATTGATAATCAAGATCACTGCAGCGGCAAGATGGATGTACATCATCGGCACCAGCGGCTGGACAGAATAGAAAATAACTCCACCAATTATTGCCAGCGCAGTGCCGAGCCAGATAAGCGGCTTGGTGATTTTGTGCGTACGAATGGTGGCCTGCGTCCAGTAACTAGACCGACGAGCTATGAAGCCATGCAGGTCAATCACTGTGACCGCACCGAGGCCGATAACGTACCCAGCCAAAAGCAAAAAAAGTCCGATGAATTCGATTGTTAGTGTGATGTCCATAATCTTTAGTTAGCGTAACTGCGTAGCCGCTCAATATTCTTGGCATCGGGGCCACCGCCGCCGAAGCCAGGAGTCTCCAGTATCAGCGGTAGATCCTTGGTCGGTGACTTGGTAACAATGTTCTTGAAAACTGCTTCACCGACGCTTCCCTCCCCGATGTTGTCGTGCCGGTCGCGGAGGCTCCCTAAATCATCACGACTGTCGTTGACATGAACTACGGCTAGACGCTCAAGGCCGATCTGCTCGTCAAACTCGACAAAAAACTCATCGTAGGATTTAGTGGTACTCAAATCAAAGCCGGCGGCATGAAGGTGGCAGGTGTCTAGGCAGACTCCGAGCCGCTCATGCCCATCAAGATCTTTTATAATCCGCCCTACCTCACCCAGGTCTTTACCGATCTTTCTCGTCCCCATATTCTCAATTAAAATCTTCGCGTCGCCGTCTGTCTCGGCCAGGACTGTTTCGATGCTCGCAATAAGATGCTCGTAGTGAGCGTCATCCTCTGGCTCTTCATCATCCGTCTTCCAGGAGCCGATATG
>JBBDUH010000014.1:0-6649 GCA_040904005.1 Minisyncoccota bacterium | reverse complement strand
TTACACGCCTTAATAAAAGCATCAAAAAGCGGCTGGGAGGAGAGAACGCGAGCAGTAAACTCGGGATGGAACTGCGTGCCCAGGAAAAATGGATGCACATCGCGCGGTAGCTCGGTAATCTCCATCAGCCTTCCGTCTGGCGAACGGCCACTAAACACCAGCCCAGCCGCCTCCAGACGCTCAACGTAGTCATTATTTACCTCAAAGCGATGTCGATGCCGCTCAGACACCTCCTTCCTCCCGTAGGCCTCATGAGCAATCGTGCCTTCGGTCAGTACCGCCGGGTACGAACCTAGACGCATCGTACCGCCGTACTCACCGGCAGCCAGCTTCTCTTCCTGGTCAGCCATCACCGCAATCACGGGGTCTGGCGTGTCGGGGTTAATCTCCACCGTGTGTGCACCCGCAAGACCCAGCACACTGCGAGCGTACTCGACAACCGCCAGCTGCATGCCGTAGCAAAGGCCAAAGTACGGCAGCTTTTGCTCACGCGCGTAATTAATAACCGCAATTTTGCCCTCAATACCAGTGGTGCCAAAGCCGCCTGGGACAATGAGACCATCATACTCACTGAGCTTTTCTAGGGCTGACGCAGCAGTATCACCCTCAAACTCGTCCGTATTGATCCAGTCCACATCCGGCACAACATCAGCATGCGCAGCGGCTATCTTGAGCGCCTCAATAACTGAGATGTAGGCGTCCGAAAGCTGGAAATCACCAGTAGCAAAGTACTTGCCCACCACCGCAATCTTCACTGGTTTGCTGGCCGCCTTCTGCTTGGCAACAAAGTCACGCCACTCCGCCAGATCCTTGTCTGGCGCATCCATACCAAAGAAGGAAAGAATCTTCCCGCCGATGTTGTCGGCCGCGAAGTTAAGCGGCACCTCATAGATACTGTCGATGTCTGGGGCCGAAATTACATTATCCGCTGTTACCCCACACATGTTGGCAATCTTCTCCTTGCGCTTATCATCCAGCGGTGTCTCGGCGCGGCCGATGATCATGTCTGGGGCCACACCGTAGGAGTTAAGCTGACGAACCGCGTTCTGAGTCGGTTTCGTCTTCATCTCTCCGATTGACGGCGGGGTTGGTAGGTAGGAAACCATGGTAAACATCACCTGCCCCGGTAGAGCGCGCTTCATACGGCGAGCAGCCTCGATGAAGATAGCGTTCTGATACTCGCCAATCGTGCCACCGATCTCAACGATCGTAATATCGGCCTCAGTCTCACGGCTGGACTCAGTGATGCGGCGGATAATCTCCTCGGTGATGTGGTAGGTCGGCTCCACACACTTACCGTCGTAGCCTAAAGCTCGCTCTTTATTAATAACGTACTGAAAGACCATGCCATTGGTCATGTAGTTCAAGCCTGGCAGAGAGCGATCGAGAAAACGCTCATAATTACCCATATCCTGATCAGTTTCCAGGCCGGAATCAAGCACAAACACCTCCCCGTGCTCGGTTGGATTCATGGTACCGGCATCAACATTTAAATAAGGGTCAACCTTGATCGGGCTTACCTTGTAACCAGATGATTCTAGAATGGTAGCAATTGAGGCTGTTGTGATTCCCTTACCAACCCCGCTCATCACACCACCAACAACAAAGATATATTTCGTTCCGTTCGTGTTGATATCCATAAGATGAGGTTTGGAGTTTAATTAGTAATTAAATGTCTAAATATTTTCGTACCGCCACATAGCTAGAGATAGCCCCTAGACCAATACCGGTCACCATGAGGATCACGAACAGCTCACCGAAGTTGTTTACATAGTAATTAAAGGAGCCAGAAGCGCCAAAGAAGTTAGCAGTGAAGTCAGCCCCCCACAGCGAGATTGGGTAGAAAAGCAGCAGAGTGATGAGAGCTGCAACGATACCGTACATAATACCCTCAATAACAAACGGGCCCCGAACATACAGGCTTGAAGCTCCCATCAGCTCCATCACACTAATCTCGTCACGAGAAGAGAAGATTGCTAACCGGATCGTGTTGAAGACAATCATGGCCGCAATGACGGCAAACACGAGCATAATAATGAAGCTCAAGGTATTAATGGACTGAATGACATTTGTGAGTCGATCAATCGCTTGCTTATTCTGCTCGTAGTTAATGGAGTGGATGATATCCTGACTACCAGCAACCACCGGAGCGTCACTTCCTAGGTAAGCGACAATATCGGCATAATTTTCTGGAGCAGTGGCCTGAATATTAAAATTAGCTCCCAGAGGGTTCTCATCAAGCTCTTCCAGAGCCTGGATGATGAGATCGTCATCACGGTTCGCACTACGGAAGTTGGTGATCGCCTCCTCCTGTGAGACATACTGCACAGACTTGACATCAGCCCGCCCTTCCAGAGCACTTTTCAAGGTAAGAATCTCACTCTCTGATGCAGCGGTAGTGAAGTAGACATTAACATCAACCTTCTCCTCAATCTGCTGCAGAGTGGTATCAAGCATCGAGCCAAGATAGAGCAAACCACCCATAACAAATAATGTGACCGTCATCACAAGAATCGCGGAAATAGTTACAAATTTATTACGCCAAAAACTGGTAAACCCAGCCCGAACAATACGTTGAATTTTTTCGAAGGAAGACATAATGATTTACAGAATATAAGAACTATCCATCTCATCACGGATAATACGACCATTCTCCAGAGTCACAACTCTTCCCTCCAGTATATCAACAACTCCCTTATCGTGTGTAGAGAGAATAACTGTAGTGCCAAGGCTGTTAATCTTTTGTAAAATTTCTATTACCTCATATGTGTTCACTGGATCAAGATTTCCCGTTGGCTCATCAGCAATAATGACATCCGGTTGATTGACAATTGCACGAGCAATAGCTAGGCGCTGCTTCTCACCACCAGAGAGTTCATTCGGAAAGTGCCAGATCTTGTCGGAAAGATCGACCAGATCAAGTACGTACGGCACATCGGCCTCAATCTCATCGTCACCACGACCGGCTGCCTCCATAGCAAAGGCAATGTTTTCATAGGCTGTTTTGTGCGAAAGAAGGCGGAAATCCTGAAAAATCATTCCCATCCGCCGGCGCAGACGTGTGCGTTCATGGCGGTTGAGAGTATGAACCGGTGTACGTTCAAAGAGAACACGACCGCTCGTTGGGGCCTCTTCAGCAAGAAGTAATTTCAGTAGTGTGGTCTTGCCGGCACCGGAGTGACCCACCAATGAGATAAACTCGGCTGAGTCGATACTAAAGTCAATATCCTTTACAGCCACAGCATTGCCAAGATAGATCTTGGAAACATTATTAAAATGAATCAGGCTCGAAGGTTTTGGGTTATCTCTATTCATTGGTGTGATATGTAAAATTACGCTTCGTCCCTCTCCTGCTTCTGTGCTGCCATTATAAAGCCTTCAACGTCACCAGAAAAAACCTTCTCTACATCGGTCTCTTCGTGATCGGTGCGATGATCCTTTGCTAACGTGTACGGGTCAAGCACGTAACTACGCATCTGATTACCCCATTCATTATCAGCTGATGTTGTTGGTGCAAAGCTCTTTTGCTGGGCAAGCCGTTCTGCTTCCTGCTTATGATACAGTTTTCCACGCAAGATTTCCAATGCCTTTTTGCGGTTAGCTTGCTGAGTTCTTTCGCTGTCGGCACGAACAGACAAACCAGTCGGCTGATGAGTGATGCGCACAGCAGTTTCGCGCTTGTTTACATTCTGGCCACCAGCACCACCGGCGCGAGTGAAGCTGATATCAAGTTCGCTTTCATCAATTTTTATCTCGTCCACCTCCGCCATTTCTGGCACAACCTCTACCAGTGCAAAGGAGGTGTGACGTTTGCCGTCAGAATTAAATGGGGAGCGCCGCACGAGGCGATGTACACCCGACTCATGCCGTAGCTTTCCGTAGACACCACTTCCTTCAAGATCAACTGTGACATGCTTTATACCGCCATGATCATTCTCACTCTTATGCACAAGCTTCATCTTCCATCCGTTCGTAGCAGCATAACCAGCGTACATTTCCAGAAGCTTACGCGCAAAATCGTCAGCGTCCAGTCCGCCAGCGCCAGACATAATTGAAAGCACAGCATTGCGCTTATCAAAGGAGCCTACATACTGACTCTTTCTCTTCAATTTCTCGTACTCAGCCACCACATCGTGCGCCGAAGTTTTATCCTGCCAGAAGTCTGGTTGATTCATCTGCTCCCGCAGATCTTCAAGACGATTTTCTAGTTCTTCGACTGATTCCATTACTCTCTAAGTATAGCAAAGCAAACCACTCAAAGTTCTGTATAAGTATGGTCCTTTATTCTACTAAGCCGGCAATATCGTAGCAGGTTGTGTTTACGTCAGTTGTGGTGCTGGTTGTAGATGTGGCAGCTCCGGTTTCTGAAGACTCACCACAGCTGGCAGCTGCGCCGTTAAAGCCATTCGGGAAACCTTGTCCACGTGAGTTGAAGTTTGCATCATCAAAGAGATCGCTGCGAGTGAGTACCTCAAGCGTGGCACCAAGATGATAACGACTACCGTCCGGTGACACACTGTAGATGTAGGGGGCATCGGTTACTGGATCCTGCGGCACCGTAGACATTATCGCACCGCTGCTCTGCGTGAGAGCCGTTAAAGTAGTCGGAAATGCATCATTTTTATTTGCATACACATGTAAAGCCACTGCCAGCTGTTGGATGTCATTTATCCGTAAACGGTCGTAGCGGAGCTCTGGGTTAGAAGCGTTAGTTTCAGATGTATTTGTACTATCTGTAACCATCGCCTGGCTACCAGCCATCATAGAGAAGTACTGACCCAAAGCTTGTTCAAATGAGCGTGTTTCATATGGTGGAGTGTCAGTAAGTGGCTGCCCATGATTTTTAAACTGGAGATTAACCTGGACGTCCTGCCCGGCTGCGTTCGTGCCGATGAAGGTGATCTGGTACGGCGCACCCGTCTCTGGATCGATCCAGGTCTGTCCTTGAGTTGGGGTAAAGCCGGATACAGATGCTTGCAGACTTTCCAATACCGCTCCGGAAAGTGGTGCGTCGAACAACGCCTGATGCAACGTAGCGTAGTCAGAGACAAGCTGACGCGGACTCATAGAAATACCAAAGCGGGCAGTAATAAAGCCTTCGTTATCCTGCGTCTGCCCTAGTCGCTCCTGGGTCTGGAACTCACCAATTGAGAAGAATTCTGGTGTCAGGAGAATCTCACTAATGGTCTCGCGTTGTGCTTGCGGCACCGTGATAATGTTTTCTGTTTCTGCCATCACAGCCTGAATCGGCCTGGCTAGCTGACCATCCTGACTAATTATGTAGTAACTGCTTGCAGGTGTGTCTGGATTGAGATCTACAGCACCCTCTATCACAAAGCGACCCTTTTCCACTCCACCTTCTCCTGCCACATCTACTGTTGTGCGAAAGCTAAATGTTTCAGCAGATGCGAGCGACTCCACAACACCAGCAGCCGTGGTCTCCGGTGTGCTGGTCTGAAAGTAAGTAAAGTAAGCCCAGGCCGCGCCACCACCAACCAACACTAAGGCAACAATGAACACTAGAATGGAGGTGACATTTGACCCGGAAGACTCCTTTTGGCGCTTCTGTCGGGCAACACGACGTTTAACCTGCTTTGGCTCACCAGCACCCGAGAAGCGGCGGCGGCCATCGCTGGTCTCGCGTGCTGGCTCATCCATATCTGCCATCGAGCTAGCAGCAACAGCATCATTATTTTGTGGTTGCATTTCTTGCGACTGTTGTGGCTTTTCTCTTCCGGACTGCTCTTGGGCTTGTCGTTGCTTCTCTTGCTCGCGTCGCTTTCGATCCTCTTCGGCGCGACGGCGTTTTTCCTCCTCACGTTGCCGGAGCTCCTTCCGAGCCTGTTCTTCTTGACGTTTTTGTTCCAACTCTTCCTGGCGTTTCGCTTGCTCCTTTTCCTGCTCCGCTTTTTGTGCTTCTTTCTCAGCCTCAGCTTTAGCTAGTTCCTCAATGTCTTGTGCCTCCGAAGGCATACTCTCTGGTTTCTGTCTTACCTGCTTCTGTGCTTCTGCCTTTCTGTCATCATCAACCCCGGCACGCTGGCTATCACTCTGGAATGTGCGAACAGCCTGTGGCATAGACTCATCAGCAGCGGCCTGATTCATGTCTTGCTTGGCAAGCTTATTCAGGCTATCCCCAGTTGTTTTGCTTCCGACTATCTCGGAAGAGACTTCCTCCATACCCTCTGTGTCAGTATCGTCATTATTAAAATTGTTGGAATCAGAAGTAACCGTAGAACTAGCAGTCCCATCAATCGGAGAAAGACTGACGGCCTGAGCCTCTGATTTAGAATCGGTTGTAGATTGTGAGTCTGCTGTCTCCTCAACCGTAACTTCTTCACGATAAGTATCCTGATCATCTCTTTTCTCAGCGGCGGCTTCGCGCATCTTTTGGTGAGCGGCTGTGGAGTTGTCACCCTCAGGATCACCAGAAACAGCCTGAAAGCCATCATCGACATCACCCTGACGCCAGCCAGCCTGAAGAAGATTCTCTTCAATAATCTCGTCAGCCGTACCGGCCTCCTGCTGCTTTTTGATGTAGTCAAGTAACTGCTGGTTGATCATATAAAAATTGCGAGCGCGTTTATCTACTTGTCATAATAACACGTCTTTTTAGCAAAGGCGCAACTATAACCTCCGGTTTTCCACA
>JBBDUH010000013.1:0-10994 GCA_040904005.1 Minisyncoccota bacterium | reverse complement strand
ACCTTACCAACAAGCTGATGCGACGCAGGACACTCCCAGAGCGAAAAAACTTTACTCTTGCGAGACTATCGGGTATTAGCTGAAGTTTCCTACAGTTATTCCCGTCTCTGGGGTATGTTCCTACGCGTTACTACCCATTCTGCCACTGCCCCGAAGGGCCGTTTGACTTGCATGCCTTATCCACGTCGCCAGCGTTCATCCTGAGCTAGGATCAAACTCTACAAAAATCTCGGTTGGACGAAACAAAGAAAATGACAATCATTTTATTCGTTTCTAAATTGATGATCTAGATAAGTTCTAATTCTCACCAATTGCTTAAAAATAAGCAATTGTAATTGTGATGATGGTTATCTTCATAACCTATTCTGTTGTCAAAGAACGAATTTCTCGGCCGATCTTTTGGCAAAAAAATACCCCTCTCTAGGGCATAGGCCATTATACGCAGATGAAGCCGGAAGTCAACACGTTGTCTTTGCGGCAAATCAAGAGACAAGAATCATGAATCACGAATGTCTTACTTACTCTTGACAAGAATGCCTAGAATATATACTATTTACATGAACGTAAATTTTTAACAAATTAAAAGGAGGTTCTTGTGAAAAATTCTAAACTAGCATTCTTCATTGGTAGTTTCTTCTTTTTTATAGTAGCAGTACTTGCTGCCTATCATACTATCAATTTTCCAAACACTGAGATGGACTCTTTCCAGATTATTGCTTTACTGATCTCAGCGGCTGTAAGCGGAGTATTTGTTGGTATCGGTTTAAATAGAATGGAATAGATATTAAACAATAAACCGTGTCGAGGAATTACCCTCAACACGGTTTTTAAATTATCTATCCACTGAATCTTGATTTAGGAGATGTGAGAGTTTTTTGCTCTCATTAATACGTTTATTTATTCATTTGACAAAAGTGATCACGACATATACTATTTCCATGAACATAAATCTTTAACAAAAGAAAGAGGTAGGAATGGGAACAATACAGAATATTTTTGTCCTAATAAGACAGGTAAACCTTAGCATAGGAGCACGCACTATACTTATCACCGCGGGATCTGAAGAAGAGATGGAGAAATTAAAAGAAGCATTGAATAAAACAAAATCCAAATTATATATTCAATTTCACGTGAAGGAGGTGAAAAAAAATCTGTCGGTAGAAGAAATCGTAACGGATCTACACATGAAAAAGATGGAGCTGTAATTGATGAATTTAATTTATCTACCCACTCAATTATCCGCTGGCTAAGTTTTTAGTCAGCGGATTTTTCTTTTACCGCTATATAAGCCCTGTGGACATCGGATGTCCACACCACATATACCGCCTGGAAATCTAGGTGATTAAGGAGTAATATGAAGACACTTACCAGCCGTAACACATTAATTATGGAAATTATTTTTCTTATCGGACGCATTTTATTCGGAGGCTACTTCCTCTACAGCGGTATCAACCACTTCCGTGATCTGAAGGGAGTAACCGCTTACGCCAACGCCAAGAACGTGCCTGCACCAAAGTGGGCGGTGATCATCACCGGAGCGCTACTAACGCTTGGTGGGCTTGGAGTTGTGCTCGGTGTCTTCCCGGAGCTGGCTATTCTACTCTTGATCCTATTCCTCTTGCCGACCACAATACTTATGCATGACTTCTGGAATGCTGAGGAACAGACAAAGCAGGCCGAGCAGATCAGCTTTTTCAAGAACTTCGCGCTTATTGGTGCGCTCTTGATGCTGCTGGCACTCGCCACACCATGGCTGCTTGCGCTTTAGACACACCAAACAATCCCGACTAATGCCAAACAACGATGGGGCTCTGCCCCATCGTTGTTTTTTGCTTTCTACCTTAAAACTAATTTACCACTTGCATTTTTCTGTGGATACTATACGCTTGGTGGTGAACCAAGTGGCCGAATGGAGGATGATGAATCATTCCAAGCGGGCGGTTGGGATTATTCATTGCTCTATAACCATTAAACTATTATGGCAACAGGAAAAATTGAACGACTAACAGATCGCGGATTCGGCTTTATTAAGGCTGATGACGCAGACTACGCAGACGACCTATTCTTTCACGCTAACGAAGTACAGGGAACTGACTTCGACCAGCTAAAGGAAGGAGCTCCAGTACAGTTTGAAGTATCTGAAACTCCAAAGGGTCTTAACGCTGTAAGCGTTAGCCTAGCTTCTGGTGGCGCTGACGCCCCAGATGCTCCGGATGCAGATGAGGACGAAGGTGACGACGTTGAGGAGGCGTAAGCCGAATCAAGGTTATGATCTAAAAAAGCCGGCCCAAGGGCCGGCTTTTTTGTTACTTAAATAGCAATTGTTTTTTCTGACGCGAAAGGGCCTTTATCTCAGCCTCGCGTCTGGAGGCCATAGATCTGTCCTTTACTTTTTCTACATAAACCATTTTCTTTACACCTTTGGCAGCGGTGTACTTACTGGCAGTACCAGCCTGATGTTCGTCCAGCCGCCGCTCTATATCTGTGGTGATGCCAGTGTAAAGCGAGCCGTCCTCACACTTTAAAATATAAACAAACCATGAACTCATTTATCAACGACTTGCACCTTAGCTTGCCACGGTGTCCCTAGTGCTGGCAGTACCCAGCGATCGAGGCCGATGTAGCCAGCTACCCGCCAGGCCAGTAGTAGTCCGATGGAAAGGATGAAGAGGATGGGATTCATGCTCACAGTACCCGCCAGGAGAAAGCTTGTATTCATAAACATACCAAAGAAGGTGGCAATACCAGTGAAGAGACCGATGATAAGTGCTACACCAACAAGCACCTCACCGTAGGCCACCAGATAAGAAAATACATCAGCATTTGGTAGCACCACAGTCTCCAGGAACCAGCCGTACCAAGCCTGCACATCCGGGTGCTCCCCAGCCGTCTTGGTTAGTGCCCCGGTCACAAACCCGCGGACACTCGTGCCGGCCTCCTCGCCCGCCCAGGAGCTCGCGCCAACCTTACCAATTCCGGCTGTAAGCCAGCTATAGCCAACATAAAGACGGACAATGAGCCAGAACCAAGCCGCGCGTGTGTTAGCAAAAAGAAACTGCGAAACTTTTGGTTCTTTAATGAAAATCTTTTTTCCCATGAATGCTATTTATTACTATGATGAGCTCCAAGCTGAAACCCACGTACAGCTAAGTAGCCAGCAATGATAGCAGCAGCCCAGCTAACCCACATTGGTACTGGCCAGCCATCAATAACTGCTTCCCAACCATCAACTAGCCGCGCTAGATGGACAATCGCAATAACGCTAAAAATAATCGCCACTGTTGTGTAATATGCTTTTTTCTTGTTCATATGAAGACATTGTAGCACCTGTGTCCAGAAAGATATCCACACTAGACTCAGAAAGACAAAAGCCGCCCAAGGGCGACTTTTGGAAAGAGCTTTGTGGGTCTAAGAACTAGCTTTTCTGCAAAGAACCAGCAACACTGGCCAAGTAAAGGCCAGAAAGACCAACCAAGATGTAAATAATATCCGATACTGTTGCTCCAGCACCAAAGATCTCATCTACCAGGTTAAAATCAAAGGCACCAACAAGGCCCCAGTTGATAGCTCCAACAACAACGAGAACGACAACGATCCAGTCTAGTGTGCTAAGTTTACTCATGTGAAAATAAGCTAAAATAACTAATAATTGCGTATAAATTACGCTTATTGCCATTATAGCACGGGTTTTGAGGGATTTGTAAAGGGTTATTAATAAGAAAAACACCCGGCAAGGCCGAGTGTTTTTCTTCTCCTTTCTCAGTGGAGCTACCTACTGGACATCTTCTGAGTCATCGTCGTTGCTATCAGCTTCGGCTTCATCTTCTTCCTCATCGAATTCTATCACTGCTCTTACCCGCTCCTCTGTCAAATCAGTCTGAGTTACGATCCTTGAAATTACCTCTTCCCTATCAACGGTTCTGAATCGATACTCACGCTCAGTTCCGTTAGTAAACTTAATTTCAACCTCAGCCCTGCCGTCATCAAACTCAACTTCAATTTCAAGTTCATCACCACGAAAAACTATAACTTCTCTGATTTCCTCCTCTGTAAGACTCGTACGAGAGACAATTTCTTCAATTACCTCATCCACATCGGTTATGTCTAGATTGAATTCATCCTCACTTCCGTCGGGATAGTCTATCTCAACCTCAGCTTCACCGTCATCGAACTTAACCTCTATCTCAAGCTCATCATCGTCATCTATGTCATATTGATCAAAGATTGCGCGCAAACGCTCCTTTAGATCTTCCGGAATATTAAGTTGGTCAATATCCAACCCTCTACGTGATGAACGATCATCTACTTCATTTTCATCGTCAGAATCATCGTCGCTGTTATCATCGTTGTCTTCTGCTGTTGATACATCACCACCGAACAATCGCTGAATACCTGGAGCTCGCAAAAGCCCTGGTGGTGTGATATCAGAGTTTCCAGCCCCATCCTTAATCAAGCTCTTAATTCGAGCCATGGTTTCATCATTAAACTCACCATCATCGGCAACACCTATCTGCTGCTGTAGTCGAGCTACCGCCTGTGAGGTTAATAGACCGTAATACCCAGTTGTTAAGCCTTCCGGGTAAATACTTCTATCCTGGGCCAGGAACTCCTGCAGTAGACGTACCCGCTCGCCGCGGTCACCCTGGCTAAGCTGCTGACGCAAACGAAGAGCAGCATCGGAATTATCCGCGCCACTAGTATCTGCACCGCTCTGTAGGCGCGCTCGTAAATCAGAAATTTTCTGCTGCAGCACCTTAATCTGCTCCTGCAGTTCACCAACAATCGTATCGGGAGAACTGTCCTCCTGAGCAACAGCTACTCCACCACTGGCCAGCACGCCAACAACAAGAAAAGCTGAGATTATGCCTTGAATTAATAATGTTTTCATACTTAATATTAGATTATAAATAAAGATCTTGTTTATCGCAATTTACTACGTCAGGGTGTTTTCTACACCGCTTATATATGAAGACGAAGTATGTATCTATTTACTTACATAGAATAGATTAAGCAACACTTGTGATGTTAATCAAAAAATGAAAGGCTAGGAATGCCGACGCAGCAGTGTTGCGTTGATGGCCACCACCACTGTCGAAGCAGCCATCAGCGCCGCACCGACTGCTGGTGAGAGCACGACTCCAGCCCACGCCAAAACTCCAGCTGCAAGTGGCAAGGCCACAATGTTGTAACCGGCCGCCCACCAGAGGTTCTGCACCATCTTACGATACGTCCTTCGACCCAGATCCATTACGCGTACCACATCTTCTGGGTCATCATTGACAAGAATAATGTCGGCAGTCTCGGCCGCCACATCAGTCCCGGACCCGATCGCCAGCCCTAGGTCTGCTGTTGCTAGGGCTGGAGCATCATTGACTCCATCGCCAACCATAGCCACCAGACCATACTTTTCTTTTGCCTTCTTTACGATGTCACTCTTTTCATCCGGAAGCACTTCAGCATAAACCTCATCAATACCCACGACGGCCGCGACACGATTTGCCACCGACTTGCTGTCACCGGTCAGCATAATCGGCACAATCCCCCTATCTTTTATGTTTTTTACTGCACTGACAGCACTCTCCCGCACCACGTCATCAAGGATGATAGCACCAAGCAGACGGTCATCTTCAAGCACGTACACGACGGTTTTACCATCATTGTTTGCTTGGAGAATCTTTTCTTCGTCTGGAATAGTAATATTATTATCAGTCAAAAAACCTGGACTAACCACTCGCAACTTACGGCCAGCCACCACTCCCTCGATACCACGTCCCGGTAAGGCCCGGAAGCCTTCTACTGAATAAGGGGCTTCGGTGGTCGCAGCTATTGCCTTGCCGAGAGGATGCTCAGAGTCACTTTCAAGTGAAGCGGCCAGCCACAACACCTCCTCCTTACTTTCTTCCTCGGACAGTAAGCAGAAATCATCAATAACAAACTCGCCCTTCGTCAGCGTGCCGGTTTTATCAAAAATAATGGCCGAAATATCACCCGACTGTTCAAAGGCAGTACGATTTCGTATCAAAAGCCCGCTCTTGGCTGCCAGTGATGTCGAGATCGAGGAGACTAATGGAATTGCCAGCCCGAGTGCATGTGGGCAAGCAATCACGATTACCGCAATGGTTCGCTGCATAGAGTATGAAATTGGCTGGCCAGAAAAAAGCACCCATCCAGCTAACGTAATCAGGCCAGCAGCCACCGCAATATAGGCTAGATTTGCCGCTGCTCGGTCGGCCAGCTTCTGAGTTTGTGACTTCTGAGCTAGTGCCTTTGTAACTAAATCCATCACCTGCGACAAGTAGGTGTCTTCGCCTATCTTCTGAATTTTTACGCGAATTGACCCAGAACCATTGACTGAGCCAGCAATCACCTCATCGCCAACTTTTTTGGTGGCAAGTTTTGATTCTCCGGTCACCGCTGAAAGATCGATGTCTGTCTCGCCTTTGATGATCTCACCATCGACCGGCACCTTCTCGCCGGGCCGCACGAGGACAACATCACCAATCTCAAGATCACTAATAGCCACCGTCTCGGTTGATCCGTCCTGAGTTACCCGTTGTGCCTCGTTGGGGAGAAGCTTGGAAAGTTCACGCAGCGCATTTGAAGCCCCCATGGTCGCCCGCATCTCGATCCAGTGACCTAAAAGCATCACATCTACAAGCGTTACCAACTCCCACAAGAGCGGCTCCCCAGCCAGTCCGAGCTGCACCGCCAGACTATAGCCAAAAGCCGTAGTAATACCAAGGGTCACCAGTGTCATCATGCCAGGTTGTCGTTTTTCGAGCTCCTGCCTGGCTCCAACTAAGAATGGCCAGCCACCATAACTGTACACAACCGCCGCCAAAACAAAAGCAATCCACCCGGCACCAGAGAACATGATTGAAAAACCAAACCAAGACTGCAGCATTGGTGATAAGGCCAGCACTGGCAGAGATAGTGCTAGTGCAACCCAGAAACGCTGGCGAAAATCAGTCGCCATGGTCTGGTGGTGAGCGTGGTGGTCGTGCCCACTTTCAGCACTATTGTCTGTGTCATGAGAATGTTCTGTGTGATTTGAGTGATCCATAGACATTTACTTATTAGCAACAGCATCAACTACGCGCCTTAAGCGTTCTTTCACCTCCGTTGCAATCTCGTAGAGTTCTTCATTATCAGTTACTCCCAAAAGAATTTCCGGGTCAACTGCTGATATAAACACTTTTTCATCCTGTTCATAAATGATCACATTGCACGGGAGAAGTAACCCAAGCTCTGGTTCTAGAGATAGCGCCTGATGAGCTAATTTAGGGTTACACGCTCCAAGAATTTGATATGGAGCTTGATCGACACCAAGCTTTTTCTTCAGAGTGTCCTTCACATCAATGTTAGACAACACCCCGAATCCTTCACGTGCTAAAGCCTCCTGGACCGCGGTAGTAATATCGCTAAAATTTCCAGTAGCTTGTTGTGTGTATCCGTAAGACATAATAAGAATAAGTTATTACCAATTTTTGCAACAATTAATAATCTCCTGTACCAACAGCTTGAGTTTAGAGGTATTCCGCCAGATAAACAAACCTCCGACCAAGAGCCAGACTACCAGCAAGACGAACACTGAAAGCCATACAATATCGCCGCCCAGTAGCCAGTACCCGACACTGACAAAAGTGAGAAAGAAAGGCAGGCGAAACACGTGGAAGCGCTCGGGCAACTTCTTCTCCAGAAGATACATGCTGCCAACCACGCTGCCTCCTATCAGAATACCAACCAAAACCGGGTCAATACTTACGCCGGTGTAAAAAAGCAGCAGAAGCGCAATCCAGGTAGTCGATACCGCTGCGCACAATGCACATACCTGAAGCGATAAGATTGAGCGAAACAAAACAAACAAACTAAAGAGGGCTACAATGCCGATAAGAATAAAAGATAGTACTGTCATAATTTTCTCTGATTACACTCCGCAACTTACACCGCTAGCGCGTCCAGATGAATCCAGCGCCTGCAAGATCTGCTGGTACCCCTGAGCGCTGGAGAACCTTGGACCGAGAACCACTTTCGAATCAACCTCTCGCCAGGACACGCCGCTTTGCTCAAACAACTTAGCAATATTGGCGTAGGTCTCCGGAAACCAGTACGAATTAACCTGCAGTGCCACCTCATACATCTCTGCCTCACTTAATCCCTCATGAGCAAGCAGCTGCAGCATTCCTAGCATAGCCATGCCGTGATTACAGTCCGGAAAGTGGGTAGAATTGCCGCAGCATGGTCGATAGATGTTCTGTGTGACATTCTTAACCCGTTCCTGCTCCTGCGGAGTTAATGAAACAAATGAGTGCTTGGCATAGTGATCCATTGGATTCCCTTGCGCCAGCTGCCAACCGGCTGTAGAGGCAAATCTACCAGCCTCTCCTCCGTATTTTTCAGATGTCATCGGTCCTTCGGTCAAAATTGTATTTTTATTGGACAGACCGAAAGCCCAGAATAAATTAAGTAGCACTCCAGCATTTTCCTGGCTTATCACAACCGAATCATGTTGATCGCCGGACAACATACTTATCTCCTGGTCTCTCAATCCGCCACGATACTCATACAGCGACCTGAATTTACGCTCATCAATGACTCCGGCGGCTACCATCTGTTTTCCCAGGCTACCCCAACTGATTGGGAGGACTGTGTCAGAAGAAGCAATTCCTTGCGGAGCAGTATTATCAGTGATTTGCTGGCTGTCTGCAGACATAAAGCTACCAGCTGAAATCGCTACGTACACCACCAGCAGACTAACCACAATACCTGCCAAGGACCTAAGCAACTTTGTTTTTTCTTTCATAATCATATTTAAGAGAACAACTGCACGATTACTGATGCCACCACTAGTAACGTCAGCGTAATGATTAAGCCCTGATACGGTAGCTGCTTGCCGCGCAACCTAGTAACTAACCGACTTAGATACGGGGCAGAAGCAACAATCACAGCACCTATCGCCACCCCAAAGAGATATAGATTGATCGTGTACGTAGTGTGCAGCCAGGTGCCGTATTCACCAAAAAGTGCCACGTAAAGCGGGCTGAAATCCTGCACCAGCGGCATGATTGGCAGTACCGTCACCAGAAAAATCACGATTGTTAGGACAGACTTCTGAAAGCGAAAGTAGGTCTTCTTAACCAGTCCGGCCAGCCACAAACTAAGTGCCAGCGCAAACGCGCCAATCAGTATCCCAACAATGACCGAGGACACCCCGAGCGAGGCGGCCAGGATAGCTAACCCGCCGGCTGCGGCTGTGCAAAGCGGACAGTGAGCTAGCACGGCTTTAGGCATCAACCCAACCAAAAGAATAATTGCTAACCAAAGTTTTTTCATGACTGTTTATATACGCATGAACACATCACCCTTTTCGCCTTCATGAGTAATTTCGTAGATCACGAACTCGCCATTTTTCGGCCCCGGCATTCCTGGTGATCCGGACGGCATGCCGGCCATACCAATACCTTTAATGTCTGGCTTTTCTGCCAGAAGCTTCTGAATAGCGGCTTCTGGGATATGTCCTTCAATCACGTATCCAGCCACCTCCATAGTGTGGCAGCTCTCCAGCTCATACGGAACCGCAAACCGCTCCTTAATCGAGGCCATGTCCTCCATATCCTTCACTTCAACTACATAATCTAAACCTTCCAGATAAGAGCCGTAGACACCGCAACAGCCACAGTATGGAGACTTGTGTAGCGTCACCGCGGCCACCGTCTCATCACTTGTCTGCGAGACGGAGGTTTGCGAAAGCATGAATCCGCCCACAACAACAACCGCCGCAACCAAACTAGCAATAATAATTTTGTTCTTCATACTAATTATTTTTATCAAACCATTCATCCAACCAGCGCTGCATCTGCTCTACCTCTTGCGCCTGGTGGCTAATAATATCGTTACCAAATTCCTGTAACTCTGGTCGTTCTGTTTGCTCAAGAAGTTCTTCTGCCATCGCAACGGCACCAAGATGATGAACAATCATACCCCGCAAAAAGGACTCTTCGTAAGCCGCTCCGGTCTTGCCCCGAAAACCGAACATCATTTCATCCATAGCGTGCTGCATCGCTCCATCCTGGCGAATAATATCGTTTTCATTCATATGTTCCGACAGCTCCCCGTGCATATGGTTATCGTTATGCATAAAACCACCTCCGTGCATCCAGCCTGCCCCAGGAGCCGCATTGATACCGATAAGGTAACCAACTACGAGGCCGAGGATTATACCAACGAGACCGTAGATAATAGTTGTACTATTTTTCATATTACTTTTTCTTAGACCGCTTAAACACGCTAATAATTTCCTCAACCGCTTGAGCCTCATCACCCTGCTTCATCTGGTGAATCACATGCTCGGATAAATGATTTTCCAGCATGAGATCCTCAACCCCAGACAAAGCGCTACGGACCGCCGAAGACTGATTGATAACATCAATGCAGTACTTCTCCTCCGCCACCATCTTTTGCAAGCCACGCACCTGACCTTCAATACGCTTAAGACGGTTGGTGAGTTTTTGTTTTATCTCTTTGTCCATGATTTATAGTATATACCCCCTGGGGGTATTCTACAAGTGCCCAGATACTCACCGGCTGATACACTGTTTAATTATTATGACAACCCTAAAGGACTTAGAAAAAATTCAACAACTATCTCTAGACGTCATAGCGGTTAATCGCAATCACTATATACCGGGAACAGACAGACACGAAAATGTTGGTGAACACTCCTTTGCTCTGGCGCTGCTCTGCTGAAAGCTTTATGAGGAAGTTAATCTGTCGCTATATTCGACGAAAATATTAAAGATCCCCGGAAAGTTTCCGGGGCCTCGGTGATTAGTGTGAATGTGGGTGAGAGTCAGTGTCATGATTCTCAGTTTCGTGTTCTTGGTGAACTTCATCGTGCTCATGCTGCTGGTGAGTTTTGTCATGTTCGTGATTATCACTCTGTTCATTATCTCCGTGGCCGTGGACGGCTATCGCGCTTACCCCAAACATGAGAA
>JBBDUH010000012.1:9293-11394 GCA_040904005.1 Minisyncoccota bacterium | reverse complement strand
AGCCACCCGAGTGAGATTGTTGAGATTGTAATAAGAGCGTAGAAAAGCATAAATTTTTAACGATCCGGCGGGATATTGTAGTAGTTTATCAGAAAATCCGTCATTTTAAAGAAGGGATCCGTCAGTGTCTGGGAGGCATAGCGCACCCCTTGCGGATGCCGCGCCATCAGGAAGATCAGGAACTCCGGCTCATAGGCCGGAAAGTAGCCAAAATAGGTGTGGTTGAAGATGTCATCATGATAGCCACCACCCGGCGCGGCAATCTGGGCAGTACCGGTCTTCAGGGCAATGCTGTGGCGATCGCGTGCTCGGCGCCCGCTCTCTAGCGCGTCATCAGTCACCTTTGCCAGCATGCGCGATATCTCCTCGGAGGTTTCCCGCTTCAAGACCTGCCTGCCAACATCAGGGGTCATGTCTGTACTGCCACCGACGCGATAATCAATCGACTGCACGATGTACGGCTGGATGAGCTTACCGCCATTGGCCAACACCGACAAAGCACGCACCGTAGCAATTGGTGTCAGCGCAATTCCCTGTCCGAAGGCGGCGGTGGCAAACTCGAGGTCACGCTCCACCTCTAGGTTAGCAACGGAGTTCTCAACCTCGCCCGGCAGCTGGATCCCGGTCTTTTCATCTAATCCATAGCCGTAGAAGTACTCCCGCATCGCATCGTGGCCGAGCTGCTTAGAGACAAAGGCTGCACCAGTGTTGAGCGACTGATTCAGCACCTCCTGCATACTTACAACTCCCCGCGCCTTGCCGTCGTAGTTATAAATTGTGGCGCCATTCATTCTGACACTACCAGTATCATTGTAAGTAGTATCGAGAGTAACAACACCAGCATCAAGGCCAGCGGCAACAGTCAGTGCCTTAATAATCGACCCCATCTCAAACCGGCTCTGCACCAGCGGATTGGTAAACACAGCCGGATCCGTAACGGATCCGTAATCATTCGGGTCGTAGCTTGGTGTCGCCGCCATTGCTTTGATAGCGCCAGTATTAGGATCAATCACAATTCCCATCACCTGCTCGGTACCCCAGGACTCACCGACATCCGCAATTAGCTTCTCTAGGTATGACTGCACATCCGGCTCCAGGGTGAGAATAATATCACCCTCTCGGCTAGCCGGGTCACTGGAGAGTACATCGCCAATACCGGCGAAAACCTGGGCAAAGAAGTTTACATACAAACCACCACTGCGCGATAGCACATCATCAAATATGCGCTCAATGCCGTAGATCCCCACCCTTTCGTCTCCTTCCGAGCTATAGCCAACATAGCCCAGTACATGCGCTGCCGACAAGCCATGCGGATAGCGCCGCCACTTTTCTGGATACACTCCCACTCCTTTAATATTAAGCGTTGTGATTCCAGCGGCCGTCTCGGGGTCAAGGCGCCGCTGGAGCACCACATAAGGATCATCCCTGTCGGCCACAGCTTGCAAAAAATCCTCCTTTTCCAGCGCAATCACTTCTGCTAAAGATTGATACACCGCCTCTGGATTATCGATAAACTGCGCATTCACCGCAAGGGTAAAGCCCGACTCCTGCAGGGCTGCTACCCGCCTGGTGCCGTCCTTGGCGGTGAGATAAATAGAGCCACGATTGAAAATTTGGTTAGAGGACTGAGTATACTGCTGCATCGCCTCATCGCGATAATCATCGCCATCAACAATCTGCACAAAGTAGAGCCGGGTCAGCAAGAACAGTGACAGCAGAACTGCCAGGCCGGAGATAATACGGATGCGAATACGTTTACTATTCGGTGACATTGATACTTACCAACGTAGCACGATCAGCTCGGGTTACATAGGTGGCTTCATCCACCGGAGAAAAGCCGAGAGCAATGGCATTGTCGATTGTTACTTCGCCCACAGATGCACCATAACTATACTCAGCATCACCAATATCTGACTGCAGAGAGGCAATCTCTGTGTCGAGTGCCTTACGCTCAACCACAGACTGCACCGTCTGCTGCAGGAAATACGCGTACAAGCCAGAGAATATGACAAACAGGCTTATCAAGCCGATAAGCGTTTTTTTACGTAAACTTTTGGAATCGATGTACTGGCTCATAATGTAGTTAAATAATTAGGTGAGT
>JBBDUH010000012.1:7285-9193 GCA_040904005.1 Minisyncoccota bacterium | reverse complement strand
ATTTCTAGGACAGTTTCTTAATGGCTCTCAGCTTTGCGCTCCGTGAGCGGGGATTAAAGACCATCTCCTCTCGCTTTGCTACAACCGGTCGGTCGGTCAGAGTCTCCGCCATGTCGTTATCAACAAGATAACGAAAGTACTCCTTTACGCTGCGGTCCTCTATGCTGTGAAAGGAGACAACTACCAGCCGGCCGTCCTCCGCCAGAGCTGCAAACACGCTCTCTAACCCCTCCTTGAGCGCATTCACCTCATCGTTGACGGCCATACGCAGGGCCTGAAAGGTGCGCGTTGCGGGGTTTAGACGACCCTTGCGGTATCCGAGTGGCACAGCCTGCCGGATGATCTCCACCAGTTGGCCGGTCGTCTTAATCGGTTGCTCCTTCCGTGCAGAGATGATGGCGGCGGCGATGGCCTGGCTGTGTACTTCGTTGCCATAGCCATCTAGGATGCTTTCGAGTACTTCTTCGTCCCAGTGATTCACGACGTCGAAAGCCCTGACATCATCCTCGCTAAGCTCGTCTGAGTGCTTGAAGGTCATCTCCAGCGGTGCTTCCTCCTCTTGAAAGGAGAAGCCGCGCTCCATTTCGAGCTGCTCACTGCGAAATCCGAGGTCAAAGACAGCAGCATCAAGACTTTCTGTCTCGCAACTCTCAAGCACAGTTGCCGCGGTACGGAAGTTGGCTGCCTTTAGGCAAACCTTGCCAGCAAAGTCGGCAATGGCAGATCGAGTAGTCTCAATGGCCACCTTGTCGGCATCGATGCCAAGGAAGGTTCCGGTTTCATCAAGGCAGGCCGTGATTGCTCGGGCGTAGCCACCGCTACCAACTGTGCAGTCAAGTACAGTATCACCGGCCTGTACATCCAGGTACTGCATGACCTGTGGTAGTAAAACTGGAATGTGTTTGGTCATATCATGCCAATATCACCGAGCGTCTGCGCCAAAAGATCTGCCTGCGACTCGACCTCCTCTGAGTAGCGCTTCCACTGATCAGCTCCCCATAACTCTATGCGAGAGTGCACACCAGCAAAGACAACTTCTTTGTCTAGATCAGCGAACTCAGCCAGAAGGTCTGGAACCAAAATTCGACCCGACTTATCAATTGTTACCTTCCTGGCCCTGGATAGCAGAAAGCGGTTTAGTCCGCGGGCATCGGCGTCTCCAAAAGAGAGGCCGGCCAACTCATCAGCTATGTTCTGCCAGGCTGCTTCTGGAAACAAGAAGATACAGCTATCCAGGCCACGGGTAAGTACTACACTTTCATCCAACTCTTCTCTGAACGGTGACGGCAAAGACACACGCCTTTTTGCATCCATTGTGTGTGTATACTCGCCGATAAACATATTATTTCTTTTCCCACTCTATCCCACTTAATTAGTATTATACACCACACCACCGTTACGCCACCCCACGTTATCCACAGAGGATCCCACCGGAAGCTAAGTGGTGACAAAGAGAAAAAACCGCCTATAAGGGCGGTTTTTATCCTCAGTAGCTACAAAGTAACTGCCTCATTTAAATTAAGTATCCACAGTTGTGGCAAAAAGTACTTTACTCTTTATCTCCGGTTGATTCTTGATCCTCAACCTCGGCTTCGGTGTACTCCTCCCAGGCCTCCTTGGTGTCAGTCTCCTCCTCTGCTGTCTCGGTATCAGGAGCATCATCCTCATCGTCATTGTCTTCCTTATTATCGTCGTCGCCGTCCTCTTCTTCATCATCACTCTCAATCAACGTAGCAATCAGCAGTAGAATCAGAACAACCAAAACGACCAGGAGAAATGTTGGTGACAAGAGGAAGTTCACGATTCCGTTCACTCCGCTGTAGACACCGGCGGCTACATTATCCAGGGTGCTGGTAGTTGCTGTATCGGTAGCAGAGGTCTCGGTTTCGTCGTTCTCATCAACATCAT
>JBBDUH010000012.1:0-7185 GCA_040904005.1 Minisyncoccota bacterium | reverse complement strand
GTGCTGGTAGCCTCGTCATCATTTCCAATACCGAATAGGCGGGCGAAGAAGCCGCGGCTATCTTCATCTGTAGATGTGGCTGAAGTCGCTGCCTCATCAGAATCTCCGGCAGACTCGCGTGGTTCAAGCTCGTTAGTATCAGAATAAGTTAACGTCCCCTCACTCCCTCCCCGACCGTATCCATAGTAGGTAGCCAAATACTGAGGAGTTTCAAAGCTGGCTCCCTGTGCTCGCCACTGATTCAACTTTTCTCGGTAGGCAAGAATTTCAGCCTGCTGCTCGCGATTCAGCATGAACTGCTCGTCACAGTAGATCTCATTAATTTTTTGCTTTGTAGTTATGTACACATACCCAGTAGCTTCATCTGCCTGATATCCCCATGGAGTAAGGATGTCACCAGCATAACGAGTCTGGAAGGCCTCCACTGCTCGTAGTGTGCTTTCGTCAAAGGTACCACTCAGACTTACATAGTCGTAGCCCTCATAAGTCTTTAGGAAAGACTGCAGTCGCAGAACCTCCTCAGGATCATTATCAAAGTCGATACGAAGATGATCCTCTAGATAAAGACTTTGGCACTGCCCGGCAGTTTCTGTGTTCTCTGCCGTTTCACTTGATTCATCTGCTGAGACTTCCCCAGAAGAGCGAGATTCAATCTTGCCTGCCTGAGCCAAGCGATCATTGTCTTCACTGATGAAGTAGGACTCATCAATATCAGCGGCAATTCGAGTCATCTCCGCAGACTCGTTAGCCAGAACTGGACCATCACTAATAAAGACACTGCCTAAAATTGCTAGCAAAGCTACCAGAGGAAATGCCAGGACCTTCACTGTCACATTACTGATCTTGAATGATTGATTTATATCTTTCATGTCGTTGTTAATTAATGGTATGTGCATAAAAAATCTTTTTCTTTATGTGTGCAGAATAATACTCTTTTGAAATTGAGTGTCAAATAAAATAACCCTATTTACAGGGCTATTTTAAAAGACATCGAGACATGTCTCTTAATAAAGCGCTTACTATCTATTGCGACATGATAAACGACTTCTAAAAGACAAGAATGATGTCTTAGAGAAATGTCTTTTATAAAAAGACATTGTAAAATACATTACGAAAACTACGACTGTTCTGGCTTCAGTAAGGGGAAAATCTGCGCCTCTCGAATTGGTAGATCCATCAGAAAGGAGAAGAGACGTTCACTGGTACCAAATCCACAGGCTGGTGGCATTCCGTATTCCAGTGCCTCCACGAAGTCACGGGCAAATCGCTGGGCTTCATCATCGCCAGCTGCACGCAGCTCTTCCTGAGCCATGAAGCGCTTTGTCTGCTCCTCTGGGTTGTTGAGCTCGCTGTAACCCTTCCCTAACTCACTACCGGCAATAATGGGCTGAAACTGCGCCACAACGGCGCCATCGCCTGTTTGTGTTTTAGCTAGTGGAGACAACTCCTTGGGAACATTAACGAGAAAACCAGGGCCGGTAATCTGCTTACGGCAGAACTTCCAGAGTCTATCGGTAGCCCGCGCGTGGTTTCTGTCTGTCTCAGCCAGTGTTACTCCCTTATCGGCAAGAAAGCTCGCAATTTCTTCAATGGTGGTGCTCTTGATATCAATACCTGTAATCTCCTGGATCGTCTGGGCATAATCATACTGCTTCCACTCAGAGCCTAAATCGACCGTGTGGTCACCAATCTCGAATTCTAAGGTTCCAAATGTCTCCTGAGCCACGTGCTTATAAAGCTTCTCGACAAACTTCATGCCGTCGGTGTAGTCAGCGTAGCCCCAGTAAAACTCCATCTGCACGTAATCCTGAGCGTGTTCAGGTGAAATACCCTCATTGCGAAATATCCGGCCAATCTCAAAAACCTTATCAAAACCGGCAACGAGCAGCTTCTTCTGCCACAGCTCTCCAGCCGAGATGCGTAAAAATACCTCCATATCAAGCGCGTTGTGATAAGAGGCAAATGGGCGGGCATCGGCACCGCCGGGTGTTGTTTCTAGTACTGGTGTCTGTACCTCGAGAAAATCATTCTCCTCCAAAAAGGACCGCATGGAACTCCAGAACAAGGCGCGCTTCTTCACCATATCGCGGACTTCCTCATTCATAAGAATATCTAGATAACGCTTACGTAAACGAGTTTCCTTGTCTTCAAGGCCATGGAACTGATCCGGAATTGGGCGAATGGACTTCGAAAGTATCTGCCAACTTTTTAGCAAAACAGAGGCCTGCTCAGTCTTTGTGTAAAATGCCGTTCCGGCCACATCAACAAAATCACCAGTATCTACAGTGTCAGCGAAGAGATCAAAGAGTTCGCTGTTCTCAACTTCATCCTGCTTTATAACTACCTGCACCTCTTCAGTGCCATCAAAGAGATCAAAAAAGGTGACGTTCCCGTGCTCGCGAATTGCCATAATACGGCCAGCAACCTGGAGCCGCGTTTCTTCCTTTACATAAGTATCAAAATCCTCCTTAAGAGAGCCTAGAGCGTGCGTACGCGCCGATGTAACGGGATACGGATCCATGCCAAAATCTCTTAAAATATCGCGCTTCTTTTTTCGTTCTGTTCTTAATTCCTCTATTGAAGCCATTGTATTGAAAGGTTAACCTACTCCACTGTCTCAATGTGATACACAGCCATCTCACCGCCTGGAGTCATCAACTCTACTGTATCACCTTTTTTGTGTCCTATTAATGCATTTCCTAGTGGAGAGGCATGGGAAATACGCTTTTCGACCATATTTGCCTCTTCTGAACCAACAATGTAGTACACCTGATCCTTGGAGCTGTACTTTTTGCGTAGCGACACCTTAGAACCAACCTCAACCACATCGGACTTCCTGTGGTTAATGATTTCAGCCGTCTTAAGGATATTCTTAATTTCTGAAATACGACCCTCGATACTAGACTGCTCTTCGCGAGCCTGTTGATACTCTGCATTCTCAGATAAATCACCCATGCCCTTCGCGCGCTCAATTTCCCTTGCAATCTCACCACGACGAGTATTCATGAGATGCTCTAGCTCATCCTTGAGCTCCTCGCGCTTCTTTTTGGTGATGTACTTTTTGTTGTTGACAGTGTTTTTTGACATAGAATAATCGTTTTTATGTAAACAGTTGTCTAGGTATTAAAGCACAGGATACCCTAAATTGTTATTGACAGCAAAAAAATAAGGGCTCTTTTTTCTCTCAACTTTATGGAAGATACTTCGGGTAAGAGAGATGCATCCAGTCTAGTAGCCTGCGCATCACATAAACCCCACCAACCGTGTTGGAGCGCGGCCCATCAGCCATCACCACAGTAAAGGCATACTGCGGATCTTCGTAGGGCCAGAAGCCAATAACCCAGGAGTTAAGACCCGTCTCCTTTCCCCCCAGCTCAGCTGTTCCTGTCTTCCCGGCCACTGAAACATAATCAACATCGAGACCCTTGCCCGTTCCTTCGGTTACCGCTCGGCGCATTCCCTCCTGAACCACCCGGTAATCTTGGGCGGCTATATCCTTAGCCACCTTTTTGGAGCTACCGCGATCACCGCTGCGCAGAGTCGGGGTTGGCAAGCTACCCCCAGTAGCCATGCCGGCGACTGCTCGCACCATCGCCAAGGGTGTTACCTGGTATCCGTACTGCCCAATAGCGGTGTGGTAGGTGTCACCTAGCCGCCAAATATCATCAACAAAATTAGCCTCCTTCCAGGCCGGAGTCGGAATAACTCCGGTCACCTCACTCATTCCCTCTATACCTGTCTCATCTGCTAACGCAAAAGCATTGCTGTACTCGGCGATCTTCATAATTCCTAGGCCGGGCTGACTTTTGTAGCCGCCACCAATTTGGTAGAAAAACTCATTGGAGGAGACTGCTAACGCCGTGCGAACATCAACTGAACCATGCTCCTTCCAGTCCGGAAAGAGGCTGTAAGTTCCTGGTTGATAGGGATTCTCAACCCGCAGCATTCCGGTGCTGACGATTGTTGTCCACGGAGAAATTACTCCTTCAGCCAAGGCCGCTAAAGCCAGAAAAGGTTTTATGGCCGAACCAGGAGTAAAGCGTCCGGCACTAACTCGATTCAGAAAGGGTTCCTCCTCGCCCTGCAGAAGACTGTTTATATACGCTGCATTCCCGGATGTAAGCTCAGACGAACTGTACTCTGGGTGATCTGTGGCAGCGATTATCTCGCCGGTATGCACATCAATAATTACTCCCGCTCCCGCAGCAAACCCGCGCTCCTCTGCGGTAGACTTAATCAGCTCAAATAATTTTTCCTGCACCACTGCATCTATCGATAGCTTCAGATCACTTCCAGAACGCGGCTGTCGGACCACACTCTCAGAAATCGGCCTTCCTAATGCATTGGTCTCGACTATTTTAGTTCCCTCTTGGCCAACCAGAATATCCTGAAAATACTTCTCAACTCCATCCTTACCGAGAGTTTTGTACTCATAAAATATTCCCTTGCTATCCTGCTGCGGATACGAGATGTAGCCAAGCAGGTGCCCAAAGCCACTGCTGGTTGCATACGAACGCAGTGAAAAAGGGGTTGTGCTGCTGGTATTATTCCAGGCCAAGCGTCTGTCTTCTCTGTCAAAAATAACTCCCCGCTGAGCAAAGAGCGGTGTCTGCGACAGGGTATTCTGCTGACTCTCTATTGCCAACGCCTGACCTTTCTCGATCTGCAGCTGCCATAACTGCCAAATAAAAATAATCATCACCACCGCGGTAATCCCAAGCAGGAAGGTGAAGCGATTCTTTAGTCGGCCACCGCGATTAGCTGTCCAGAAGGTAGTGCCCCGGTTCGGATCCGTTACCGGCGTATCTTCCTCACCGAAAACTGTGGTGAAGTCAGTCACTACCCGCGATCGTCCCGGCGAGAAAAAACCGGTTAATTTATGACGTAAAAAAATAAAAAGATTCATTCTAGTGTGAAATGAAGTACACCACTCCCTCAACAATAATTATGTACAGCAGTATGGCTATGGATACCCAGGGGAAAATCCCGATAGCAAAGCTACTGTCGATGAGCCAGCCAACCAGAACTCCCTCAAAAAAGAACCGGAACACTACGGCATAAACAGCAACAAGTGCGAGACTTATCCACCACGGCAGAAGTGTGGCGGCCAAAAAAAGAATCAGCATTGCCGTAATTCTGACCAAAAGATTACTGGCTTTCCACATACACATGCTCAATTACTGCGCTGGAGACGAAACGAGTGATGTGAACCGCAGATAGGTTGGTGGTTGGTAGCTGCTCTGTCGCCGCCACTACTCCAATTGGCAGTTCGTAAACATCAGAAATAACCGCAGTGCCGACCGGAATGCTTAGATTGTCTGGCAACTCAGCATACAAACCATCACCACCCTGTCCCACTGTTGTAGCCGGTAGATCAGCGATAAAGACTGAGTGCTGAACTCCGGGCGCACTCACCAGCTCCACTACTGATGTGTGCTTATCAACCTCTGCCACCTCTCCTAAGTAAACTCCCGGCGGCCACCATACTGCAGCACCTAGCTTCACCCCCTCTCTTGATCCAATATTTAGGATCAAGGTGTCGTAAGGAGACTGTGGCGGGCGGCCAATAACCTGTGCCGATAAGGCTGGTCTTTCTGGTGACTGAAGGAGAAAGGAGCTAGTGGCCGATCTCTCTACCATCTGAGCAATCGTGCGGTACTGCCGCGCCACTGTTTCCAGCTCCGCCAGCTTTGCCGCTGAAATTGTCACCGTCGATGTCGCCTGATTACTCGGCACAATCTCATGCGCAAACTGATAAGCAGAGCTGCCGTACCAGTACACAAAAAAGCCAACCACCACCAGGCCAGCCACAACTGCGATGTGTTGTAGGTTGTTAGTTTGTTGATTCATATGAATCAATTGGCTGCATAAATCGTTCCCCATCCTCACGATCAAGAATGTACTCCACCCCTTCGATGATAGTTTTTTCTGGCGTCACCCGACCATGAACAGTGATACCTATCTCATCAGCAATGTGATCAGCCAACCCAGGAAGCTTGGAACCGCCACCAATTAAGTGAATTCCGTGTGAGGTTACATCAGCCACCATATCCGCAGATAAAGAACCAACAAAATCACGGACGAAGTCGGTGATGTCCGTCACCAGCGGCTCGACCGCCTCGGTAACATCAAGGCGATTGAGTGATACTTCGCGCGGTAAACTGCTGGCATCATCCTGGCCGCTTAGTGTCATCGTCTCCCCTGGCTCATCGCTCCAGCCGCGCACAGCGGCCAGCTCGTGCTTTACCTTTCTAGCCTGCGTAAGGCTAATCCGCATACCAAAATCATTCTTTACAAAATTAGCAATTACCTCGTCAAACTGCTGGCCAGCAATTGTTGAGGAGGCCTCACTGATGACACTTCCGCCTGCCACTGCAGCTACCTGTGTAATGCCTGCTCCGATGTTTACCACCAGCTGAGTTGTTGGGTCACCCACCGGTGCCCCTACCCCCAAAAGCGCTGCCACTGCCGCCGGGACTACCGACACACTACGAGCCCCGGCCTGCTGTAGCGTATTGGCAATAATACGCACCTCAACATCTGTGATCATGGCCGGAATGGCCACCAACATATTGCGACCAAAGAACTGCATCACCCCAGTAGTCTTTTGGTACAACAGCATCGATAGATATGCCTCCATCGCCGCCGAATCAGCAATCACGCCAGAGACTATCGGCCAAATCGTCTCTATGTATGCCGGAGTACGGCCGACCATGCGCTCCGCATCATCACCAATAGCAATAATGCGATCAGAGCGCTGATTCTTCGCCACAATTGTCGGCTGAGTGATTACCTCTTTTTTCCCCGGGACAGTGATCCGTGTCTGGGCTGTGCCGAGATCAAGTCCGATATCAGCCGTAAATTTAAACCAGTTTTGTAGCCTCTCCATTACGTCAATCATGATGCCAATCGATTATGCACCTCGCTCAGAGTCAACAGCTCCGCCTCGTTATCAGTTAACCGATTATCATACTCGATCCTTTCCGCCGCCATCGTCTTCTGGCTAACTATCAACCGCGTCGGAATCCCGATCAAGTCCGCATCGCCAAACTTCTCACCGGGATTTGTATCGCGGTCATCAAAGAGCACCTCAACCCCGGCCGCTTCTAGGGTCTTGTAAACCTGCTCTGCTTCGGCCACCACCGTTCCATCACCAAGCGCCAAGAGATGCACCCGGAAAGGCGC
>JBBDUH010000011.1:0-1881 GCA_040904005.1 Minisyncoccota bacterium | reverse complement strand
GAACGGCCAATAACCGAACAAAGACAAACAGACGGTACCGGAACCGGACGGCAAGCTGATAAGCAGCAGCGGACCGATCAGGCACGTAGCGACCGGAGTGAATCCGGCCAAATGAGAGAGGATCCTGATAGGATGGATCAGATGAGTGAAGAGGAACGAAGAAGGGAGCAAGAAAGACGTCGGGAAGAAGAAAGACGCCGGGAAGAGGAAGAAAGATATCAGAGCCGGCTGGACGAGGTAAGGAGGGAACTCGAACGGCTGGACCGGGAAGAACAGGAACAGTTGAGGGAGAGGGACGGAAGGATCAACCGGATCGGTTTGAATTTGCAGGCAGTCGTGCAGAACCCCGGATCCAGTGATGATCTGTACCTGAAAGACGGGGATGTGTTGCGCATACCCCAGGAACTTCAAACCGTGCGTATCAGCGGGTCAGTGATGCAGGATGTTGAGGTGCGGTACCAGGAAGGCAGAGGGTTGGGCTACTACCTGGACCGGGCAGGCGGATTTACGGAAGATGCCCGCAGAGGCCGGGCGTATGTGATCTATGCCAACGGCGACGTCGACCGGCGCAAGAACATTCTGTTCGGATTGATTCGCAATAACCCGGATATCGAACCCGGCGCCGAGATCGTCATCCCCGCCAAAGCCGACCGACAGAGAATGACTACCGGCGAGATTATTTCTATTTCATCCGTAATCGTATCCATGACAACATCCGTACTTATAGCCATCGACCGGATATCAAGATAAGGTTGAGGTTGAGGTTTAGGCGTTTAGGGTGGGATGAGTTACATTTTGTAGAACTCGTTAATTTCTAATAGCCTAAATCTAAAATCATGAGAGAATTTAGTTTTGAGAAACTTGATGTATGGAAACAATCAAAAAAATTTATAATTGATATATACCGTACAACTAAAAATTATCCACAGACCGAAAAGTTTGGTTTGATAAGTCAGCTTAGGAGAGCTGCTCTGTCAATCAGTTCAAATATAGCAGAAGGCTCTTCTCGGAAAAGTGCAAAAGATCAACGACGTTTTTATATAATTGCTTACAGTTCAGCGATTGAAGTTTTAAATCAGTTGATTATTTCACGGGAACTGAGCTATCTGAGTGAAGAAGATTATTTTCGACTTAGAATTGATATTGAAAAGATTACAGCGATGACAAATCGACTGCACGACTCAACCTCTAAACGAATAAACGCCTAAACGCCTAAACGCCTAAACGTCTAAACACCTAAACGTCTAAACACCTAAACCACTTGACAGAAAACCCCAACGATAAAACCCCGGAAAAACCTGAAATAAGATACGTCCCCATCGAATACCTCCCCCACATGCATGACGATGATGACGAAATCGATTTGATCGAGCTGATCCGGACCATCTGGAATGAACGCACCTTGATTTACAAAACAGTCGGGGTATTTATTGTCATCGGACTGATGGTTGCACTCGGCAGCAGAGAGGAATATACCTCGGAAATCAAGCTGATGCCGGAGTCCCAACAGGGCAGCAGCATGGGGGGGCTTGGAGGGTTGGCCCGGCAATTCGGGGTGAATACCGGTACCAGGGAGACAAGGGAAGGGATCCCCCCCAGTCTCTATCCGGACGTTACCCGTAGCCTGGTGGTTATGCAACGCTTGATGGATTACGAAGTGGAGGTCCAGGGTCAGGAAGAACCGGTCACCCTCTACGCTTATTTTCGGGAGCATCAAAGCAGTTCGACTCTTGCAACGGTAAAAAAATATACCATTCGCCTGCCCTTTACGATCCTGGGAGGAATCAGAAGCCTGTTTCGCAGCGAAACGACTTCGGAGCTTTCGGACCTTGACCGTGAACTGGCCGGTGAGGAAGAAACCCGGCGCATCATCCGCATGAG
>JBBDUH010000010.1:0-1922 GCA_040904005.1 Minisyncoccota bacterium | reverse complement strand
TGGCGCATAAAGATGTAGAGCTTCTGCAGTGCCTGGTTGGCAGAATCAAGGGCCTGCCAGGAGAAGTTTATCTGCGTGCGGTAGCGAGCGGAAAGGAGTAAGTATCGATAAGTAAGTGGGGAGTAACCCTGCTTTTCAATGGAGCTAAGATATAAATCATTACCAAGCGATTTTGAAATTTTTTCATCCTCAATAGTAAGAAAAGCGTTATGCAGCCAGAAGCGGGCCATCGGCTTGCCGGTGGCTGACTCGCTCTGAGCGATCTCGTTGGTGTGGTGGACGGTAATGTGGTCGATGCCACCGGTGTGGATATCAAATGATTCACCGAGATACTGCATACTCATCACCGAGCACTCGATATGCCAGCCAGGAAAGCCTTGACCCCAGGGCGATTTCCAGCCGAGGCGGTTATTGAACTTCCAGAGAGCAAAGTCGCGCGGGTTTTTCTTTTCATCATTTTCAACGCGAGCTTGATTATCATCTTCGGTGAGTTGCTTGCCTGCGAGTTTTCCGTAATCAGATAAGTTATCGGTAGCAAAGTAGATGCCATCGGCGGTTTTGTAGGTAAAGCCTTTGCTTTCTAGAATTTCAATCAGGGCAATGTCTTCCTTGATGTGCTCGGAGGCCTTGGGAAAGTAGCTCGGCTTCTTTATGTGGAGCTTTTCTAGGTCACCCTTGAATGCTGTGAAAAACTTTTCACCCAGCTGCTGCATGGCCGCAAGAGTTATTGGCAGACCCTCGCGCTCGAGGCCTTTGGTCATTTTGTCCTGACCTTCATCACCATCAGAGACAAGGTGACCGACATCGGTGATGTTGATAACCTGCTTAACTTCGTAGCCATTAGCCTCCAGCGTGCGGCGCAGAGTGTCGGCAAAAACGAAGGCGCGCAGATTTCCGATGTGGGCAAAGTTGTAGACGGTCGGACCACAGTTGTACATCCGCACTGGCTGACCGGGGTCAACCGGTACAAACACCTCCTTCTCGCGCGACATTGTATTAAAGAGTCGTAACGGTTCTGTCGCTGCATTTATAAGCTTCTTGTTCATAATTCGTTCTTTTAGATATCAAAAATTTCTATATCCATTTCTTCCAGCGGAAGTAAGCAAGAGCCATGATTATTAGCAGAAACATAGCGCCAACAATGATCCAGAAGTCATATGGATGGCCAACAAGCGGTAAGTGCTCAGTGTTCATACCAAAGATGGAGGAGAGCAGAGAGAGTGGGAAGGTGAGAAAGGCCATGATGGTGAAGATCTTCATCACTTCATTTTGGCGTGTGGTGAGAAGTGAGTCGTTGGTGTGACGCAGCTCGGTGAGCATCGATCTAAGCTGGTCAACCTTCTCCTTAACCCGGTGATGTTCGCCACTAATGCGGCGGAGGCGGTAGCGAAAGTCTTCAGACAGTAGCTCATTACCAGCCGCTTCTAGGCTAGGCAGAATTGCTTGGTGATTAGTGATGTACTGATCGACATCGACCAGGACACGCATAATGTTTGAGAGGGCTTCGACCATATCACGGTGCTTACCAGCAAAAATCTCGTCTTCTAGACGGTCGATCTGCCGCTCCGAGATTACCAGCGACTCACCAACATTCCTGTAAAGACGAGACAGTAGGAAGTAGAGTAGGTAGCCGGCGTGCGTGCCCACCTCGGTTTTATCGAGAATGGTATTGGCCTCGATGGAACGCTGGAGATCGGTGATGGCGGGAATCTCTTCGTAGCTTACGGTTATTAGCGTGTTTTCGGTCAGTACGCAGTCGATCTCAAAGTCGGTCACCTCGTCTTTGTGGATCTCCGGAAAGCGCAGGGCTAAATAAAGATACTTACTAAAGAGATCAACCTTGCTGGTTAAGTTGCCGGCCAGCATGTCCTCAGCAGTACGCAGGTGCAGACCATACTCCTCGGCGACAGCCTTGATGTCTG
>JBBDUH010000009.1:0-1962 GCA_040904005.1 Minisyncoccota bacterium | reverse complement strand
GAAAAAATAGAAAAAGAGCTCGAAATTAAGGAAACTGAACTTTCTCAGACTGTAAAAAAGCTAGGACAGGTTGAGGGTCAATTGTCTGCTCTGGAAGGTCAGCAAAAAGTCACAACTACGGAGGTTGTAATAACAAATGCTCAGTTTAATAAATACAAGGATGTATTCAGCTCTCTAGTTAAAGAAGAACAGGCAGTTGATACAGACAATGAACGGTTAGGACTTTTTGATAAAATTGTAGAAACTATCAAAGATTTCTTGACTGACTTCACTGAGGAAGAGTCAGTAAAAAGTGATGATGATAAGGCAATGATATCTCAGCTTAAACAAGAGAAAATTAAGCTAGAAGAAGAGCAGCAAAAGCTGGCACAGGAGCGAATTGAGCTGCGGGAAAGAAGGAAGGAAACCCAGGTAGAGCAAAAGACAACAGAGTACGAGCAGCATGAGGCAGAGAAACGCTTCCTTGAACTTTCTGGTCGCCGAAAAAATGTTTCTTCTGAGCTAGAACACCTTCATCAGCAACGCGATGAACTACAGGAGAGAAAGGAACATTTTGATGATGAGAAGTCAGAAGCCCGGATTCTTTGTGGCAAGGAAGCACTGGATATTAAAGGAATTTCGCTCGTTGATGCAGCAGGTGAGGAAGTAAGTACACAGGAGTTTCTCGAGTACACCTCTCGACGAGAGCAGCAGGAATTTAATCGCGGTCTAGAACGTCTGAAGATTAGGCTGGAAAATACACGCGTTAGTGATCAGACTGACGTAATGACGGAATTTGAGCGAGTCGGAACTCGTATTAGTTTTTTAGAAAAAGAAATAGGTGATTTACAGGAATCCAAGGATTCCTTACTGGTTCTTATAAATGAGATCGAGGAAACAGTCACTGAGAAATTTACTGCCGGAGTGAAGCAAATTAACAAAGCTTTCAATGATTTTTTTCAGACTATGTTTGGTGGCGGTAGTGCAAAGATTTTCGTTACCACTCATCCAGAAGGAAAGCGCGAACGTCTAGAAGACAGCGATGAAAATGATGAGGACATCGATACGGAAGAAGGAGTTGCGATCAATGTTGCTCTACCACGCAAAAAGATTCATGGACTGGGAGTTCTTTCTGGTGGCGAACGTTCACTGGTCTCAATTGCGCTCCTGTTTGCATTATCGCAGATTAATCCACCACCATTTATCGTTCTTGACGAAGCAGACGCAGCTCTTGATGAGGCTAACTCACGCCGATTTGGTGATATGATACACAAACTATCTAAGCGGTCACAGTTAATTATTATTACTCACAATCGCGAGACAATGAGTCGAGCTGATATACTGTATGGTGTAACAATGGATCAGGCTGGGGGTTCGAGGCTACTATCGCTAAACTTTGATGATGCTGTTAACACTGTTAAAGAATAAATTAAGTATGTCTGATAACGATACAAATAAAACGAAGAAGGCTTTAAATCAACCTTTGCGTCTTGAAGAACTAGATGAAGACCTTCGCAACCGTATTCACAAAATTCGGCGTGAGTTTATCCGTGGACTGAATTTTGTTGGTCAGCACCAACACAGCGTTACCTTTTTCGGCTCAGCTCGGTTAACTGAAGATAGTTCTCATTACCAACGAGCTGTTGAAATAGCTCAGGCCTTAGCTGAAGAAGGTATTAATGTTGTTACCGGTGCTGGCCCAGGAATTATGGAGGCGGCCAACCGCGGGGCATACCAAGCGGAAGGAGAGAATGTTGGTAAATCACTCGGACTCAGCATCACACTCCCGGAGGAGCAGGATATTAACCCTTACGTAGTAGAGAACGAGCCTTTCCACTACTTCTTTGCACGCAAAGTAGCCTTAACCTTCTCGGCCGAAGCTTATCTGTTTTTCCCGGGTGGCTTTGGCACACTGGATGAACTTTTTGAGATTCTCACCTTGGTACAGACAGGCAAGATTATAAAGGTACCGGTGATCATGGT
>JBBDUH010000008.1:0-2021 GCA_040904005.1 Minisyncoccota bacterium | reverse complement strand
CATGTTACCGATCTTCTGACCGGCTGGGCAGTGGAGTATATAGGGCAACGTTCACGACATGAGACTCCTTTTTTTCTGTTTCTGTCCCATCTGGCTCCTCATTTTCCCGTCCAGCCTCCCGAGGCATGGCTGGAGAGAGTTAAGGAGAGAGAACCGGATATTTCCGAGACTCGGGCAAAACTGGTGGCCTTTATTGAACATCTGGATGAGGGGATCGGTGAAGTGATCGCCGCGCTGAAAGAAGCCGGCACTTATGAAAACACACTCATTGTGTTTACCAGCGATAATGGAGGCCGGCTGGCCGATGAGGCGAACAATGGCCCCTACCGGGACGGCAAGCAAAGCGTCTATGAAGGGGGATTAAAAGTGCCGGCCGTTGCGATGTGGCCCGGGCACATCGAGAGCGGGTCGGTTTCCGAAAGGTTGATCCTGACGATGGATCTGTTTCCAACTTTTATGGATGCGGCCGGTATATCCTACGACGGCCCTCTGAATGGAACGAGTTTTTTCCCGACCCTGATGGGGAAGGAACAGCAAACTCATCGGGAGGATCCTCTCTATTTTACCCGGCGGGAAGGAGGTATGCGGTACGGGGGACTGACCATACAGGCCGTACGCCTGGGAGATTGGAAGCTGCTTCAGAACAGCCCGTTTGAGCCGCGGGAGTTGTATCACCTCGGGAAAGATCCTTATGAGCAGGAGAATCTTGTGGACCAATATCCCGAGAAGGTGGAAGAGCTCAACACCCTGCTGATGAAGCATATTCAAAAGAGCGGAGCCGTACCGTGGCAAAAACCAGACTAAATAAATAATGGGTTACAAGTTGAACGAATTTAATTTTCAATTTTAAAAATAATTCGTTATTCAGCTATAGGTTTGTCAATTATTCAATGTAGATAATTCGTTATGGATCGCAAGGAAAGCATTAAGACGCTGTTGATGGGAAGTATTTCGCTTCCTTTTTTACATGTGGCTCCATCTGAAAAGACGGAGCAGGATGGAAAGGTTCAGGATTCCGAGCCGATGAGCAGCCACTGGGCGGAGTGGCCGGATATGCCGTGGACAGGTCCGGAGTATTGGGGCAACCGGCTTCAGGACTGGCGTATTGTCGACGGGAAGGCCGAATGTATCTACAGCGGCCCCAACCGTACCCTGCATTGCCTGACCCACCAGCTTAAGAGACGTCATGAGGATTTCAGCGTGAGTGTCGAGACGGAGATCCTCCGCAATACCGGCTCCCGCGGTACGTATGCCGGTTTCCGGCTGGGCGCCAAAGCCGGTGATTTTCCGGCTCCGGTTACATTCAGGGACTATCGCCGTGCGGCCGTATTCGGTGAAGGGCTGGATGCAGGGGTTACAGTCGACGGACAGCTATTTATTGGAGAAACGAAAAGTGATCCGCTGCCCGAGACGGACGCTGCGATTCGGCTGCATCTGGACGGAACGGTTTCAGGGAGGACCTACACGCTGATACTCTCGGCGTATTCCGGAGAAAGCCGTCAGACGGCAGGCTCTGTCAGAGTCGACGGAGTTTCCCCGGAAGAGCTCGAGGGTAATGTTGCTCTGATTTCGCATGTTCCATCCGGGGAAGAGCGGCCCGCCTCCTCGGCGCGGTTTTCGGACTGGCAACTGACCGGCAGCAAATTTGTATCCAGTCCGGGCAAGACTTTCGGCCCGATCTGCTTTGCCCAGTATACCCTGAACAGAAATCTGCTCAAGGTGACCGCTCAACTGACGCCGGTGGAGACGATCGCCGGACACCAGGTCCTCTTTCAGGTTCGGGAAAACGGCAGCTGGAAAACCTTGCAACAGACAACCGTTCATGAGCTGGCCCGTACCGCCCATTTCCGGTTTGAAGACTGGCCGTATGATGAGGAAATGCCCTACCGGATCCAGTTGGAACTTCCCCTGAAGGATGGAGTGCGGCGCTATAGCTACGAAGGCACGATAGCCGCCGAGCCGGTCTCGGCCGGTAAACTCAGAGCCGCCGTGTTCAGTTGCAATAAGAACTGGGGATTTCC
>JBBDUH010000007.1:0-2062 GCA_040904005.1 Minisyncoccota bacterium | reverse complement strand
TCTTGCCGGTAACAATATTCACTTCTGGAATTGACGAAATACGCATGTCCATTTCACGGGTAATCTGAAGGGCTTCCTCAACACCCGCATGCGGCATAGCTGTAGGCATCAGCAGAAATGATCCTTCATCGAGCGTGGGCATGAACTCTTGTCCCAAGCCGGGAAAACGTTCGTCTGTGGCCGACCAGAACGAAGTCTCTTCAATCTCGATTCCAACCGTGTTAAATCCGTTGGCTACATAACGGAAAGAGGTGTCAAACCCTCTCCAACTCACAAGGCCAAAGACCAGAATCAATACCGGTAGCGAAAGAAACAGCAATTTATGGCGGAGTGCCCAATCCAGAATCTGTTCATAATATCTCATGAAGAGCCAGAAAAGTCCGAAAACCAAGCCAATCGTCAGAATAATAAAGATCAGGCTGAACGAGACCGGGTTCTGTGGGCCGAGCGGCAGCCAGGTACCGGCCAGCAACCAGGCTACAGCTAATAGAATAATAACATTATTCACCCATGGCGTCCACGGTTTATAATCCTCGCGTACCATTCCCACAATATTATTTACCCCAAGCGCCATGAGTGCCAGTCCGGCCCAGCCGAGATAACCAATGGCGATGATCAATCCACCGGCAATCATCAGTCCGTTCCAGAACCATTGCCATCTTTTATTCCTGATCTTTTGTGAAAAGAGCCAGTGGGCAAAGGTTGGAATCAGCGTGATCACAATAATCAGGGTTGCGATCAGAATAAAGGTCTTTGTCCAAGCCAGCGGCCCGAACAGGCGTCCCTCTTGTGCCTGAAGCATAAATACCGGCAGAAAGCTGACGATGGTGGTCATCAGTGCGGTTATCACGGCCGGACTAACCTCGGCAGTGGCACGATAGATGGTTTCCAAAAGATTTTCATCCGGATCTTTCTCCTCCATGTGCCTGAGCATATTTTCCGTCAGAATAATCCCCATATCCACCACCACACCGATCGAAATAGCGATTCCTGCAAGTGCAACCACATTGGCATCCACGCCCACATATTTCATCATGATGAAGCTCATGAGTACAGCAAGCGGCAGCAGTGCAGAGATGATCATTGAGGTTCTCAGGTGCATTACCATGATAATAATTACCAAAATCGTAATTAGTAACTGCAAAGTTAAAGCCTCTTCCAGGGTACCGAGAGTCTCATAAATGAGTCCGGTACGATCATAAAAAGGGACGATCTTTACTTGTGAAATGGTCCCGTCTGCAAGTTCTTTGGATGGAAGGCCTGTAGAGATCGTTTCGATCTCTGCTTTTACGTTATTAATGACTTCTAAGGGGTTTTCACCAAAACGGGCTACAACAACTCCTCCTACCGCTTCAGCTCCGGATTTATCGAGTGCACCCCGGCGCTGGGACGGACCCATCTGTGTACGTGCCACATCTTTGATTCGAATGGGAGTGTTGTCGCGTACGGTGATCACACTCTCTTCCAGATCTTGGATGGACTCAATGTATCCAAGGCCACGAACCAGATACTCCACCCGGTTCATTTCAATGGTTCTGGCACCCACGTCCAGGTTACTCTTACGAACTGCATCTGCAATTTGTGTTATTGTAATACCCGATTCCCTCATTAATACCGGATCGATATCAATTTGATACTCCTTTACATAACCTCCAATACTTGCCACTTCGGCCACCCCGCTCACACCCGAAAGAGCAAGCTTAACCTGAAAATCCTGGATCGATCGCAGTTCATGAGGGTCCCAGCCGCCGGTGGGGTTTCCGTCTCTGTCGTACCCTTCGAGCGTGTACCAGAAAATCTGACCCAGCGCAGTAGCATCAGGACCGAGTGCCGGCTGAACGCCTGCGGGCAAAGTTCCACCCGGAAGTGAACTCAATTTTTCAAGAATTCGAGACCGGCTCCAGTAGAATTCCACATCATCTTCAAAAATGATATTGATTGATGAGAACCCAAACATGGAGTTACTGCGAACAGTACGTACCCCGGGCAGGCCTAATAATTGTGTGGTTAAGGGATAAGTGATTTGATCCTCAATGTCCTGGGGCGACCTACCCGGCCATTC
>JBBDUH010000006.1:0-2125 GCA_040904005.1 Minisyncoccota bacterium | reverse complement strand
AAAGAATCAGAAGATTCTAATACCGTAAATAAGAACAAGAAAGACGAGACAGACGAAGAGGAAATTTACTCCGTCTCTAACTTCTCTATCTAATACAAACTAGACAAAGAACCGGTTACTTTCTCTCTGCTCGCTGTTTTAGGTACTGCTTTATTTTTCCACGCGCTAAAGTCGTTTTTGTGTAGTCGAGCCACTTACGCTTCGGATGGTTGCTGTCGCTGGTGATTACCTCCACCACATCACCGCTTTTAAGCTCGGTATCGAGCGAGGAGAACTTTTGGTTAACACGTGCTCCAGAAATATGGTCGCCCAGCTGCGAGTGGATGTGGTAAGCAAAGTCAATCGGGCTTGAGCCGACTGGTAGATCAATCACGTCGCCGATGGGGCTAAAGACAAAAATACGGTCCTCGAAAAAGTCAGTCTCTAAGTTTTTCATAAACTCAGCCGGATCAGTAGTGTCTTCTTGCTCAGCCGCCATCTCCTTGATCCACTTCGGCACATTTTTGCTAGCGTCACTGCCCGGTTTGGTTGAGCGCACTGTCTGCATAAACTCCTCAAACCAGGCCAACTTACGCTTGGTTCCATCTTCAGTGTCAGTCTTATAGCGGACGTGAGAAGCAGCACCAAACTCAGCAACATGATGCATCTGCTGTGTACGAATTTGCACCTCGGCCATACTGCCGTCTCCGGTGAAGATGGTAGTGTGCAGGCTCTGGTAACCATTTGGTTTCGGGCTGGCGATGTAGTCCTTCATCCGGTCTGGACGTGGGCGCCAGAGGCTGTGGACAATTCCCAGAGTCGCGTAGCACTCCTCAACTGTATTAACGATAACTCGCAGAGCAACAATGTCGTAGACATGGTTAATATCCATATCTTTGCGCTCCAGTTTTCTATATAGGCTATAGAGGTTTTTGAGCCGGTAATCGATGGTCGGGTCGGTAATTTGATTATCTTCACCTAGCTTAATAATCAATTTTTTACGTAATTTTTTAATGCTAGCTACGGCCTGGCTGTATTTGTCCTCAGAAATTTCTTTTACGTGCTGGTACTTTTGTGGATAAACATAAGGGAAGGATAGGTCTTGCAGCTCGGTGTAGAGTCGACCAATACCAAGCCGTTGGGCGATTGGTGCGTAGACTTCTAGAGTTTCAGTAGCAATTCGTTTCTTCTTGCGATCCGGAATATGCTCAAGTGTTCGCATATTATGCAGTCGGTCGGCTAGCTTAATTATGAGAACACGAACGTCTTGCGAGGTGGCAACAAAGAGTTTACGCAGACTTTCAATATGACGCTTCATGCCTTGGTAGCGAACATGCCCAAGTTTGGTGACCCCTTGGACTAAAAAGAGCACCTCCTTGTCAAACTCCTTTTCGATAGTTTCTGGGTCCAAACGCCCGTCTTCCACTGTATCGTGCAGGAGTCCGGCTACAATAGACTTTGTATCCATGCCCAGATCAGCCAGTATTCTAGCTGTCTCAATCACATGGTGAACGTAGGGTTCGCCAGAGTGTCGCTCCTGGTCTTTATGTGCTTCTATGGCTATATCGTAGGCACGTTGGATTAACTCAACATCGTCATCTGTTGGCGACCAGATGTTTTGGATGATACTGCTTGCCTCAGCAAGCTTGTCTTTCTTAAGATTCATTAGTTTTCAGTGTACGTCTTTTTTGACTTTTTGTGAAGCTGAAGGTGTGGAATAAAAGGATCGATTATTTTTTATTTTTCTTTTGCTGCTTTTTCTCTGCAATCTTGGTTTTTTTGGATTTCTTCTTTCCTTTGCCCTTCGCGGTTTTCTTTTTATCTTTATTCTCGTTGATTATTTTAACAGCCTTGTCTAGCTCAATATCATAAACATTTACATCTTCGTATTTTTTCAGCGATTGAAATTTCTTGCCGTGCTTTACGTATGGTCCGTATGGGCCAATTGAGGCAATGATTTTTTCACCGGTTTCTGGATGCTCACCTAGCTCGCGTGGGATCTCTAGGTACTTCAGTGCTTTTTCCAGGTCAACATCCTTCGGGTCCATATCATCAGGGATACTGACTCGCTTCGGTTTACCCTTACCTTTTTCATCGTCCTCGCCCAGCTGAATGTACGGTCCATACGGTCCGCTTTTTACATAAA
>JBBDUH010000005.1:0-2162 GCA_040904005.1 Minisyncoccota bacterium | reverse complement strand
TTTTTGAAAACTACAATGCCAATATGAATGAGAACGAGTTCGTTACGGATGGCAAAGTTTCTCAAGACTCTTCACACGAGTTTCTCCGCGAACTATTGCGCACTGTTCTCGTTGTCCTCCTGATTGTTCTTCCAATCCGTCTCTTTGTCGCCCAGCCTTTTATTGTTAGCGGTGCCTCGATGACACCCAACTTCTCTACTGGCGACTACCTCATCATCGACCAAATTTCATACCAGTTCGAAGAACCACAGCGTGGCGAGGTGGTGGTTTTCCGCTACCCACAGGATCCAAGCAAATTCTTCATCAAGCGCATCATCGGCCTGCCGGGTGAGACTGTCCAGGTCACTCCAACCGAAGTAATCGTTTTTAATAATGAGCATCCAGACGGCTTCACTTTATCCGAACCCTATCTCAGTCCTGATAATTCTTACAGTACAAAAGTAACCACTTTCGACCTAGATACCAAGGAATACTTTGTGCTTGGTGATAATCGCTCCTCCAGCTCTGATTCGCGTTTCTGGGGTGCTCTCCCAGAAGAAAACCTCATCGGCAAAGCCTACGTACGTCTCCTACCAACCCGCAAGGCCGGGCTCTACCCTGGCTACGAAGCAGTGCGTACGACGCAGTGACGCCAAGAGAATTATTAAAATTAATAGCCTTTCTTCCTTATGACTCAGACACACACAACGCTCCACGATCCGGTGCTAGCCGAGAAAAAGCCAACTCACTTTAAGTATAAAGGACCGAAGAAGTTTGCCACGGCCATTAATATAGCTCGTCACTATGGCTTTCACCTTATAGAGCCGGTTAAACCCAAGAGAACGCTGAGTAGAAGAGCACGCGAAGTGCAGGGGAAGACCAAGCGGGATAAATCTGGAGAATGGTACATTCATCTTGAAGACAAATTTGCTGAGCTAAATAAATACATCAACGATATGGAAGGCTGGCCACAACCACCCCTCGTCTGCCACACCCTTCATCCCCGCCGAAAAGTTGGCAAGGTTCGCCTCAGCATGTTTGGTTGCGACAAAACTATTTCTGAAGGGCTTATTATCGCCACTGCTCTCTCGATCCTCGGTGAGCTTGGGCATAAAAATCTCGGAGTTGATATCAACTGTGTCGGTAATCGCGAGACCAAGCAAAAGTGGGCAGAACAGTTCAAGGAACACACCAAGAAGAACCTAAATGATATGCGTCCAACCTGCCAAACTACCTTCAAGCAGGACCCCTTTCAGATAACAGCGTGTGAAGATGACATTTGCCGCGACATTGCCGCTCGAGCACCGAAGACACTCAGCTACCTCCACAAAGCTGACCGTCAGCACCTGAAGGATATCTGCGAATATCTGGAAGCAATTGAAGCTCCCTACCGTATCAACAACTCCCTTGTCGGTTCCTACCACCACGACTCCCACACCATCTTTCATATTCGTACCTTCAATGATGAAGGTGAGTCCAGCGGACCCGTGTTAGCAAGGGGTGAGCGCCACCATAGTGTGGCCGGACACATCGGCTACCAGCGCAGCATCCCTACCGTATCTGCATCCATTGATGTGCCGGGTGGCCGCCGTGAATCCTACAAATCCGTCGATGAAAAAGAAGTCGAGCGGCCAAAGGTTTACTACATCCACCTTGGTAATAGAGCTAAAAAGCAAAGCCTCCCCGTCCTCGAAAAACTGCGCCAGGAAGGCATCACTGTGTTGCAGAGTCTCACCCGCGACAAAATTCGCGACCAAATCATCGCTGCTGAGCAGATGAACATTCCGCACGCCATCATAATGGGTGAAAAGGAGGCCCAGGAGAACAGTGTAATTGTTCGTGATATGCTTTCTCGCTCACAGGACACCTTTCCGATCGACCAGGTCATCAGTTACATTAAAACTCTTTAAAAAGGGTTGCCTAACAGATTAATAAATGATACTCTCCTGAATAATGATAAATGTAAAAGTAGAAGGAAGCACAAGTGAATCAAACAGCAACATCCTGCGTCGGTTCTCCCGCCGTGCACGTTATGCTGGTATTGTGCAGAAAGCACGTTCACTACAATCACGTTTACGTCCAGAATCACCGGCAAAGCGCAAGTATGAAAAGCTCCGCAAGCTTGAACGACTCGAGGAGATTGACCGCCAGATCAAGCTCGGGAAGCTTCCGGATCGACGATA
>JBBDUH010000004.1:0-2164 GCA_040904005.1 Minisyncoccota bacterium | reverse complement strand
CTGTATCCCGGTCGACCGGGAGAACCATATACTGAGGCCATGAGGTCGGATGAGGTGCCACATCACGCCGAAGTCCTAGCTTTCCGAAAGGAAGGAAGCACCGAAATGGTAGATATGGCAGGGATAGGCATAAGGATATTCACCTTACCGAGGGAGATCTTGGAATAGATTCGGTTTCTATGAGCCAAGAAGTCAGCCGACCTGTGCCGTGCCAGCGGTAGGTCATAGTAGTTACCGGGAACGAGCTGTAAGAGCTACAGAGGTCTCACTGGGTAGCGAAGGACTGAACATTGGATTACGTCCAAATTCGATGGGGAGCACCATAATGGAGCAGCCTTATCTTAAGCAGGACCGAGCGTTAAGAAATGATCCTTTGGGATCATTTTAGTGAGGGGCCGGAATGCAGGGGAGGGTTAACAGATTAAATCATGATAGAAAAAGTACTCAACCGTAAGAACCTCTACAAAGCTTACCGACAGGTAGTGCGGAACAAGGGTTCGGCAGGGGTGGACGGCATGAAGGTTTCCGAACTGTTTTCCTATATGGAAAGCAACAGGGACAGTATTGCCACATCCATCCTGAACCATCCCGGTCGACCGGGACCGAAACCTATCAAGGGGGGGACGAAGCGGGAGCTTCGGGCCAGGGAGCGGGAGGCATCCCCAAGAGCAACGGAAAAACAAGATTACTGGGGGTTCCCACTGTGGTGGAAAGGTGGCTCCAACAGGCGGTAAGCCAGGTGCTGATGACCAAATACGAACTAACGTTCGAGGAACACAGCTATGGCTTCCGCCCGGAAAAGAACATCCACAAGGCGGTGACACAGGCCCTGAAAAATAGGGCCGAGCGTAAAGAAAATGTCCCTTAGGACATTTTTAGCGAAGGGGCCGGGCAGTGTGTGGCATGGCTATCAGGATATTGTGGACATCGACCTGAAGGGGTTTTTCGACGAGGTAGACCACTGCACCCTGCTCCAACTCATCTACCAGCGGGTAAAATGCCCGACCACCCTGCGGCTTATCCGAAAATGGCTCCGTGCACCCATCCAGATCAACGGAAAACTGCACAGGCGTAGAAATGGAGCGAAGCGGAATTCATGAACACCAATGAAAACAGACACAGGTGAATAAAAGGGGTTCCTCAGGGCTCCCCGCTCAGCCCCCTATTGAGCAACATCCTGCTGGATGTGCTGGACAAGGAACTGGACAGGAGAAATCTGAGATACGTCCGTTATGCTGACGACTTCAGCATCTACACCAAGTCAGGGAAGGAAGCCAAGAAGGTGGGCAACGAGATTTACCTTTTTCTAAGGGACAAACTCAGACTGCCCATCAACAGGGAGAAAAGTGGCATCCGAAGACCCTCCAACTTCGAGCTGTTGGGACATGCATTTGTACCGACATTTCAGAAGGGGGACAAAGAGGACTGAGCGTGAAGAAATCTTCCGTTGGAAGATTTTAGTGAAGGGCCAGGCAGTGGGTGGCATTGGTAGTGAAAAAGAACAGTTGGGAATCGCTCAAACGTAAGCTCAAGCAGATCACCAAGAAAACCAGACCGTACAGTTTTGAGGAACGGCTTCACAAACTCAGAGAGATCTGGATGGGATGGGTGAACAACTACCGTTTGGCAAGTATTCAGGCCAAACTCAAACAGATCGACGAGTGGCTCCGTAACCGCCTCCGATACTGTATCTGGTCCCGGTCGACCGGGAGAAAAAGCCTGAGCGGAAACGTAAACCTGCCTGGCCGGTAGGCAGGAATCTGATTCGACTTGGGGTTGGCCAAGACCATGCTTACGGTATGCGACCCATAAAGTGCATGTTTCCCCTAAATATGGATCCTATTATTTTTGTAACAAAAACATAAGTTATGAAAATAAGAGAAGAAATGACCCTGTTAATGGAAGAATATGAAATGAGCGGACAGACTCAGAAGCTTTTCAGTGAATCCAAGGGTATAGGGTTTCATAAATTCAATTACTGGTACAGGAAACTCAAAGGGGAGGCGGCCCAGCCTGGCGGTTTTCACAAGATCGAAAACCACGCTCCCCACCCGGTCCGGGATTGCAGAGCAGAGCTTGTTTACCCCAACGGTGTTGTGCTGAGGCTTGACCGCCCGGATCCGGAACTTCTTTCCCGCCTTATCCGGATGTACTGATGTTCAGC
>JBBDUH010000003.1:0-2170 GCA_040904005.1 Minisyncoccota bacterium | reverse complement strand
GACGAGCTGGGAACCCTACAACGAATTGCAGCTGACAGCGGCTATTTTAGCCAGATCAATGTAGAAGAGGCTGCCGACAGACAAGCAACGCCTTATATTACGAAGGGGCGCCAAAATCACCATCCCGATTGGAAGCAGCGGCTGACCAAAGATGAGCCGCCGCCGGACGATCCCACCCCCGTCCAGGCCATGCAATGGCGGCTGAGCACACAAGAGGGCAGAGACTTTTACGCAAGACGCAAATCGACGGTCGAACCGGTCTTTGGCATCATCAAGCATGTGATGGGATTTCGTCAATTCCTACTCAGAGGGCTCAAAAAGGCTAGTGGAGAGTGGAAACTGCTGCAATGCGCCTACAATCTCAAGCGGATGCATGTGTTGGCGGGAGAATAAATCCGGGGAGTCCTATATCTGATAGTGAAATTAGAAAAAAATTCCAATCCATCGTAGAATCGTAACCAACCGTAGAGTTATTGTAATGATTTTTTCTTTACATTCGGGTCAAGCCCGACAGACTCCTAGTAATTGCATTCCATTATGGACGGCTACGTTCATTGTGATCATATTCATTTAATATTTGTTGCAACCGTGCTACCTCTTCCGGATGATCATGCCACAGATTATTGGTCTCAGCCAAGTCTACTTTAAAATTATAAAGTTGCCCTTTCGGATCATCGGTACCCGGCTCGATATTGGCTGGAGAGGTAAATGCTCCCGAACCCAACCCATCTATCAGTTTCCAGGTTCCATCTTATATGGATCGCATACCACGACCAACCGTGACTACAACCGGCGGTCGAATCGCTTCTGTTTCAGGCTGGCTTCCGGTCAGTACAGGGAGTATACTAAAACTGTCCTCCCCGACATTCTCTGGAAGGTCTGTATTCGTGATATCAGCAAACGTTGCCAACAAATCCGTAAAGGAGATCGTCTGTTTTGTAACTGAGCCCGGTTTAACCACTCCCGGCCAGCGAACAATAAACGGCATCCGGTGCCCGCCTTCATGTGCGTCTCCCTTCATACCTCTCAAACCCCCGCTGGCATCATGACCAAATTTCTCTGTATCTTTATCATACCAAACCGGACCGTTATCACTGGTGAAAATCACCAGTGTCTCTTCAGCCATCCCTGTCTGTTCAAGAGCTAAAAGAATATCTCCAATCTTGGAATCTACCATCGCCATAAAATCACCATACATTCCCGCGCCACTTATTCCATCAAACGGCTCAGTTGGCAGCCAGGGAGTGTGAGGGGCGGGCAAAGCAACATACAGAAGTATAGGCTGTTCCTGTGAGGTTGCCTTATGATCCCGAATCACTTTAATGGACTCTTCAGTAAATCGTGGTAAGACATTAATTAATTCGAGATCAGGTGCAATTCCCCCTTCTCTCCAGAAAGCCCCTTGAATATCCGTCCATATTCCACCGCTAAAGTTATCATCAACGCTGTTGGTGGGCGGGTTTACCACACGGTCATCACGAATATAGAAGTAGGGAGGAATATCGGTAGATGCGCGAATACCGAAAAATGAATCGAATCCACGGTTAAAAGGTCCACCCGGAAGAAGTAAATCCACATCATACTGGCGATAGGCAGCACGAGTATTTGCCTCCTGTCCTGAATCCGATGTTTCATCAGTAGCCTGGGACTCATCAAATCCAAGGTGCCACTTACCAACCATAGATGTCTTGTATCCCTGCGACTGCAGCAATGAAGCAAACGTCATCCTTTCCTCTTCAATAACCGGCTCATCCGGCCAGACACTTGTATCGGTGCGAAACGGATACCTTCCTGTCAACAATCCATAACGGGATGGATGACATAGTGCTCCGGGGGCATGAGCATCCATAAAGCGAATCCCTGCAGCAGCTAAACCATCAATATGAGGAGTGGGGATTTTTGAATCTTCGTTATAAGCCCCAATATCTCCATAACCCATATCATCAACAAAGAGGATGACGATATTTGGATTTTTTGCCTGATTGGACTCAAATTCATCATCAATACTGCACCCAGTTAAAAAAACAATTAATGTAAGTGTAAATAATACCCTTATTAGAATGTTTGATAAGTGTTTAATAAGTTTGATTAGCATATATATGTTTAATTATTAATTAAGGGCACCTCTAATAATTATAACTGTATAAATAACAATTAGTTGATGGATTTT
>JBBDUH010000002.1:0-13409 GCA_040904005.1 Minisyncoccota bacterium | reverse complement strand
GGCTTGGTACGCTTTTAAAGTCATGAGAGTTCTCGCTTGGCTGTACTCCTCAATAAGTTGCCATCTTGTTTCTTCGGCAACGTTTTTTAAGCCAGACGAATCCTCTTTCATCTGCCAGAGTTTGCTTAACTGACTATCAAAATCCGTCAGTAATGTTTCCGGGATGATGTCGGTTTCTATTCCTAAATACAATTGGTACAACTTGTCGACTCGTGAGCCAGCCAAGTTGTTGGAAGAAAATTCCACCGCCCCATAACGTGCTTCCAGTTTTTCGCCAGCGTCACTTTTGGTTGGACGAAACATCCAGATAAGAATAAATAGAACGAAGAATGCATACATCATTCTCTTTGTTGTTCGTTTTTCTTGTGTGTTCATTAGTCTCATGGAGACCTCCGTCTGTTTTTGGTTATAAAATGAACTACTTTTTCATTTGCTATTTTACAAGAAAATAGATATATTGTCAAGTAATATCTTTATATCTTGAAAAAGGTCGCCAAATCGCGTATTCTTAGGAAAGTTCAGGGGCGGTTAGCTCAGCTGGTAGAGCATCTCGTTTACACCGAGGAGGCCGCAGGTTCAAGTCCTGCACCGCCCACCAAGTCAAAAAGCAGTACCCATTCGGGTACTGCTTTTTGTGTTAGATGTGCAGGACTTGAAATGTTGAAAGGGTCGGAAAACGATAGTTTTCCGTGAAGGAGAGCAGTGAACGAAGTGAGCGTTGAGAACCATGGGTTCTTAAAGCGCAGAAGCTTTGCTTCGAGCAGTAAAGGTCCTGCACCGCCCACAAACGTTTAGAAAACTCCCCGTTTGGGAGTTTTTTTTCTAGACACCTCCTCTTATCTCAAGTACCGTAAAAGTAGTGAAAGAAATCTTTGCGAAAATTTATGGCAATGTGCAGTCGGTTGGATTTCGTCAGCACACCAAAAAGCAGGCTGAGAAGCTCGGGCTGGTCGGGTGGGTCGAAAATAAAGCTGATGGCAGCGTGGAGTGTGTGGCGCAAGGAGAAGAGGAAAACCTGAAGAAGTTTGCCAGCCACCTCAAGCGCGGGCCGTACTTTGCCGCTGTCGATAACGCAATAATCGATTGGCACGATGAGCTACAGGACGAGCTACTGGAGTTTGAAATACTAGAATAAAGCATGAGCGATTTACTAAAAAAAGTGGAGGTAATTTTTAAAGACGACGAGGTTGTGGTGGTTAACAAGCCGGCCGGCCTCGTGGTTCACAGTGATGGTCGTACCGAGGAGCCGAATCTCTGTGACTGGGTTCTAGAGCATTACCCAGAGGCCGAAGGCGTGGGCGAGCCGATAGAGAAGAAGAACGGAGGAATCATCGCTCGGCCTGGAATTGTCCACCGCCTGGATCGGGATACTAGCGGTGCGCTCATCATCGCTCGCACAGAAGAAGCGCATGCCCACCTAAAGGCTCAGTTTAAAAACAGGGAGGTAGATAAGGAGTACGCCGCCTTCGTGCACGGGCGGATCGAGGCGCTCCGCTTCGAGGTTGATGAGTCAATTGGCCGATCTGTCGGCGACTTTCGTAAGTGGAGCGTGCCGCCGCACATTCGTGGTGAAGCGCGGGCGGCGCATACTGACTTTGAGACTATTCTTGCCGGAGAGAAGGCGACATACTTAAAGGCCTTTCCTAAGACGGGCCGGACCCACCAGATTCGCGTGCACCTGAAGTCGCTGCATCATCCGGTTGTCGCCGACGAGCTGTATGCTCCCGGCTTTCAGCCGATTCTGGGCTTCACTCGTCAGGCTCTTCATGCCCGTGCTATCACCTTCAAACTGCCGGATGGCACGGTCATCACCGCTGAGGCACCACTACCAGCAGATTTTCTGGCCGCGAAAAAGGAGTTAGAAACACAAAAGTAGTATTGATATTATGGCTCATTCGTGGTAAGTTATCCATTGTTATGGCTACTACAGCAAGCCCCCACAAAATAATCTCACCTGTCGACGTAGAGAAGCGTCAGTCTATTGCTATTCAGGCTGGCGACACTGTGCGCGTGGTGACAAAGATTCCTGATGGCGACGGCAACTTCCGTCTGCAGGCCTTTGAAGGAATTGTGCTTGCTCGCAAGCACGGTAATGAGCCGGGCGCTACTTTTACGGTGCGTAAGGTGATTGACAGCATCGGAGTAGAGAAGATCTTCCCGCTTTACTCACCACTGATTGATGAGATTTCAATTGTACGTCGGGCCAAGACTCGTCGTTCCAAGCTTTATCATATTCGCGACAAGGCTGCCCGTCAGATTCGTCGCCAGATGCGTCGCATGATCCAGGTAAATATCTCTACTGGTTCTGCAGCTGAAGAGGAGCGCAAGGCTAAAGAAGAGACTGCTGCCAAGGAGGCAGCTGAAGCAGAGGAGAAAGCAGCTCAGGAAGCTGCTGCAGCTGATGAGTCTACTGCTGAGGAACAGGAGCAGCCAGTAGAGGAGAGTGCAGATGCTCTGGCTGAAGATGCTACTGAAGAAGAAAAGAAAGAATAAAGTTGTTATATAACAGAAAATATCCTGTTATATAACAGGATATAAAGTACAAAATTTTTTAATACCAAGATCGCAAAGCACCTGGCCAGGTGCTTTTTCTGTTATTTGGATGTATTTGGTGTATAATTTTGCTTGCAGATGCCCAGGTGGTGGAACTAGGTATACACGCACGGTTGAGGGCCGTGGCTCTTACGAGCATGCGGGTTCGATTCCCGCCCTGGGCACACTTTGATATTTATGCGCTATACTGGAAGCACTAGTAATCATAAAAACCATGAACTTTAATAATTCTATGTTTGAAAATCCTTTTTCAAAAAAAGATGCAAGCGATGAGACTATTAATGATACGTTTTCTCACTTAGAAAGGCTTGAAGAAAAAGAAGAAGAGACAACTGCGGAGCAGGATATTGCGACGATCGAGGAGAAAAAACAGGAAGTAGAAAAGCTACGAAACAAACTTGAATCTTATAAGAATTATGCTTTCCAACTAAGAGAGAAAATACTCAGGCTTGGGCTGAGTGAGAAGAAGAAGCGGGAGATTTATGCAAAAATAACGGATCGGTCTAAGGAGATTGCCAACACTATAAATGAAATTAAAGAAGTGTATGGAATTGAACCAACAGAAATCGAGGTCTTATCATCTCGTTTTGCTAGCTTAACGACTAGAATCAATCAGATGAAAGAAAGCCTTCAGCTTCAGCTGAAGGCTTTGCAGGAGGATCTTGAAAAGTTTTCACAAGTAGTTAGGTCTGGCAGTGAATATTACGACCCTTATGTTATCACTGATTCTCTTAAAGTTAATCACATAGATATTCCAGTTGTTTCTGAACTTGTAGAAGCTCTTGCTTCTCATAGCGTGGATGATACTGAATCGTTAGCAGATTTACTTGAGAAATATGCAAAAGAGGTTTCTCAGAAGCGCGATGACTTGGTTCCTTACGAAAGTCCTGGTGAAGAGGATCTTGCCCTGGAGAAACTAGAGAGACTCAGATACCTTGCTGATATTACAGAACTCAGATTGAGAGAAGCGAAAGAAAATCCTGATACCTTTCGATAAAGCAACCCCTTACATCCAGCCTACTTTTTCTATACAATGGTAGCCGGTCAGCATATGGTGCCTATTGTGTAATGGTTAGCACGGAGCCTTGTGGAGGCTTTAGTCCCGGTTCGAATCCGGGTAGGCACCCACTTACTACAAAAACCCACCCTTCGAGGTGGGTTTTTTAGTATGGACGGTCGATCTGGATTCGAACCCCTCGTTCCCGTGTTGGAAAGTATTGAAAACCGAGGGTTTTCAAAGTTGAGGGGTCGGGAAGCACCATAAGAGTACTTCCTTGTTTCGCCAAGGCGGAAATATATTTTACAAGAACAGAAATGTGATATCATAGACCTATATTAGTAGCTAACATGTATTTACTATGAGCATCGTATTCTGGATTATCGTGGCAGCGGTTGTTGTAGGTAGCTTGGCTGGATTGTGGATGGTATTTGAAAAGGCAGGAGAGAAGGGCTGGAAGGCGATCATTCCGTTCTACAACTGCTATGTTCTTATTCGTATTAGCGGCCACTCCGGCTGGTGGTTAGCGTTGTTATTGTCTCCAGTGGTAGTTATTCTTTTGGGTGCAGAAATGATTAGTGGAAGTATGGAGGTTGCGGCTACTAACCCTAATTATAGTTTTCCGGTGTTAGCTAGTCTTTTCCTTAATGGGGTCATTTTACTGCTACAGGTGGTTATTATTACCTCAGTCGTTGTTGGCTATGATGTGGCTCGCTCCTTTGGCAAGGGGCTAGGCTTTACGATTGGTTTGTCAGTTCTACCATTTATCTTCTTGCCGATCCTCGGCTTTGGTAAGAGCGAGTATCGGGGCCCGGTAGCACACCCACGGATGGTCGCGCAGGGAAGTGGAGCACATTTGCCAACACCCCCCGCTTCACAAGAGCAAGAAAAGAAGGAAGACACTCCAGTAGAAGCAAAGGACTCATCTTCAAACGAGGAAAAGAAGGAAAATAAGAAGGGAGAGAAGGAGGAGAAGCAGGCAGACTCTGATGCCTCCAACGACCAGTAAATTTTTTAAAAAATCAGATTTATGAAACCCGCTACTCGGCGGGTTTTGTTCTGTGTTGTAGGTCTTTGTTAGCCTGGTTTTAATAAATAAGTAGGCGGGTATAATAGAGACACTACTTACTTAATAACACTCATCATGTCTTACGAACTACCGGAGCTTCCATACCTATATGATGCGCTGGAGCCAACCATCGATGAAGACACAATGAAGATTCATCACGACAAGCATCACGCCGGCTACGTGAAGAAGCTGAATGCCGCCTTGGCTGAGTACCCAGAGCTAGCTGAAAAACCGGTCGAGGAGTTGCTGCGGAATCTGCAGGATCTTGATGTCTCTGATGCGGACCGGACAGCTATTCGTCAGAACGGTGGTGGCCATACCAACCACTCGCTTTTCTGGGAAATTATGGGGCCGGAAAAGGAGATCGATGCAGATTTAGTAGCCGAGATCGAGGAAACCTGGGGATCACTTCAGGGCTTTAAGGATGAGTTTGCGGATGTGGCGAGTGCTCGCTTCGGTAGTGGCTGGGCGTGGTTGGTACGCAATGATAATGAGGAGTTGGCAGTCTACTCCACTGCCAATCAGGATTCACCACTCTTGACGAGTGACACACCTATAATTGGCCTGGATGTCTGGGAGCATGCGTACTACTTGAAGTATCAGAATGAGCGGGGGTCGTATATAGATGCCTGGTGGGAGGTTCTCAAGTTGTTGCCATAACTCACTACAAGTAAACGCCTACGGCGTTTCTATCCGCTCGTCCTGCTAAAGCAGGACTGCGCGAGGCTCGTTATGGCAACAATTTTCGTTTATCCAAAACCAGCCCACCTGGGCTGGTTTTGTTATAGTAGTAGGTATGAAATTGATTACGCTTAACGTTTGGGGCGGTTTGAAGGAGCGAGAACTGGCAAAATTCTTTCAGAAGAAGAAGGGTGAAGTCGATATCTTCTGCTTGCAAGAGGTAAATCATGATTCTGCAAATAAAAATATTAATTATCCAGATGATAACTTCAATTTTTTCTCGGAGATAAGTGACATACTTTCTGAGTTCAGTGGTTATTTTCGGCCTAGTATTGAAGACCATTACGGTCTTGCTACTTTTGTTCACGAAGATATTTCTGTACTTTCAGAAGATGATATTTTTGTGCGCGGTGATCATGGTGATATATATGATTTTGAAAAAGGAAAGGACCATGCGCGTAATATTCAGCACCTGCAAATTAAGAAAGATGGTAATGGGCTTGTGGTTCATAATTTTCACGGCATGTGGGCGCCAAAAGGTAAGATAGATACGCCTGAACGACTCAGGCAAGCGCAAAATGTAAAAGAACACCTTTCCAGCATCAACGCACCGCAAATAATTGCCGGTGATTTTAATTCCCGGCCAGATACCGAAAGCATGAAGATTATTGAAGATGATGGACTACGAAACCTGGTGAAGGAGTACGGCGTCACCGATACACGGACAAAGTTTTATGAAAAGGAGGAGCGTTTTGCCGACTACATTCTCGTCTCCGACGGTATTCAGGTAAACGACTTCAAGGTACTGCCGGATGAGGTTTCCGACCACGCGCCGTTGTATCTGGATTTTGCTATTATGTAAGTCATGATCGTACTCGATACGGAGACAACCGGTCTTGATGTGGGAAAAAACTCGCTGCTTTCGATTGGTGCGCTTGAGCTAGAGAATCCAGACAACCAGTTTTACGGTGAGTGTAGAATCTTCGATGGAGCAGTTGTGCATAACCAGGCGCTGGAAGTTAATGGTTTTTCTCAAGTAGAAGCCACTGATCCAGAAAAGCCACTACCAGGTGAGCTGCTCAAGTCTTTCTTTATGTGGTCGGAGGGTTGTATGGAGAAGGACATTGCTGGGCATAACGTTAGCTTCGACACCAGCTTTTTGTTAGCCGAGGTAGCTCGTAGCGATCTCAAGTACCCCTTTTCACATCGTGTTGTTGATACGTATTCATTGGCCTGGATACATATGACACAGATAGGACAGGAGATTCCACGTAAGGGTGGTTGGTCCGGCATAGATTCTGATTTTATTTTTAAGTATGTGGGTATCACTGAAGAACGCGGCGAGCACAACGCGCTTGAAGACGCGAAGCTTACCGCTGAAGCTATCTCAAGACTAGCGTATGACAAGCAGCTTCTTGGTGAGTATAAAAAGTTTTCCATCCCTTGGAAATAAAAACCCCGAGGCGATGATTCGCGCTCGGGGGGTGCAATCTTGTCATTTTTGTTTGTAGTGGACCTTTTTAGGTTCGTATTTTTTACTTTGGTTTTTTAGCTCAGAATGAAGGCAATGATCATTGAGAAGCCCAGCGGTTCTTTGGGCAATTTCACCTACCTCAAACCACCCAAACTTCTCTCCTTCACGTCGATAGTAGACTTCAATTGCTGGAGCTGTAAAAATCTTCTGTGAATTTTCGTCAAGAGTCATTTTTTTGTTAATAACAAAACTTGATATACACGAAAGAAAATATTCAATAGCTCTTTTATTTTCTTCTGGAAGGCTGGAGTCTTTCTCGGTAATCTCTTCCATTATTTTTATAGCTTCATCCAAGGTTTTGGCTTCATATAGTTTAATCATCATAACAACCTCCAGGTTGTGTTTTTAAAGAATTATAGTTAAAACTATCTTTATACTACAATTTTTAGGCAGAAAATCAAGTCGTTGCTATCTACTCCATAGCTAATATAATGGGTGTATATGAAAACATTATTTACAATCATTGGAGTATTAGTCGTTGCTGTATTAGTAATCTTTTTTGTTAGTAGTCGTAGTGCTGATGCACCGACAGAGATGGCCACATCTAGTGACGCCGAAAGCTCAGAAGAGTTGAGTGGGCTTGAGGATGGGGAGTACGTAGTTTCATCTTCAGATTCAACAGTAGAGTGGCAAACCGAGAAGCCGCTTGTTTCTGGTTATGCTGATACCGGTTTCATCCCGATAGTCGATGGAGCGGTGACTGTTGAAGGAGGCGCAATCACCGCTGCCGAAATCACACTCAATGTTGCTGATATTACTGCTACAGAGACACCTAACACCCGCTTTGGTGTTGATCGTTTGACTACCCACATTCGCAGCGATGACTTTTTGGAGGTGGAGACGTACCCTACCGCCACATTCTCTATTACGAATGTAACAGAGACAGAGGCTGGTTACGGAGTAACTGGTGATCTGACAATCAAGGGCGTGACGAACGCAATCACCTTTCCAGCCACTGCCGGCATGGTCGACGACGAGTTCGTTTTTGACGGTGCGACGACGATTGATCGCAGTCTTTGGAACATTCGTTATGGCTCTGACACCTTCTTCGACGATCTGGGCGACAGTGTGATCAGTGATGAGGTGGAGATCAGCTTCCACATTGTGGGGCAAAGGCAAAATTAATAGGCTTAATCGCTGATGGCTAACAGCCCTGCCTTCGCCAAGGCTTCGGCAGGCAAGTAAAAACTAAATTTTATGACATATCTTGACGAACGCTACAAAACAAAGGTAACCAAGACCGCCTTGGCGCTATTGGCCATCGTGACGATCTTTTTCGTGATTCTCTCAATCAATGAGATACGCAAAGGAGCATACATCGGTCAGCCGGAAAATATTCAGAATATTATTGCTGTTAATGGCATCGGCGAAGCAACAGCAATTCCAGACTCGGCTCGCTTCACAGTCGGCGTAACGCATGAGGCCGACACCGTTGAGACGGCGCAGTCGCAATCAACCGAGGCGATAAATGAGATTATTGCTTATCTTGAAGAGGCTGGTGTGGCCGAGGAGGATATCAAGACTCTCAACTACAACATATCACCGCGCTATGAATACTACGAAGCGCAAATTTCTCGACCAGGAGGTCAGCGGCAGCTAGTGGGTTATCAGGTCAGCCAGATGCTTGAGGTAACCGTTGCTAGTACAGAGCAGGCCGGCGAACTTCTCAGCGGCGTTGGTAGTCGCGGTGCTGACACTGTTTCTAGTCTGCAGTTTGTGGTTGAAGACGAAGAGTTGGTACAGCGAGAAGCTCAGGTTAATGCCATTCTCGATGCGCGTAAAAACGCGCGGGAGCTAGCCAATGCTCTTGGTGTTAGTCTTGATGGTGTGATTGGCTTCCAGGAGGTTGGTGGTGGCTCTCCGTACTACCGCATGGAGCAGGCAGCTTTTGCTGACGTTGCTGGCATGGGCGGCGGTACTTCTCCACAGACCCCAATTGGTGAGAACCGTGTGGAGTCTCGCGTGCAGGTTATCTACCGTATCAAGTAGCGCTCGCACCCTTCTCTTAAGCATAAAAAACCACACAAAGGTGTGGTTTTTGTATTTTTAACTCAGGATTTTTCTCCACCTACTTACTAGAATTTTTGGTATGTGGGTTTACACACACCTTAATTCTTGCTACATTTATGCATGCAGCGCCAAAGATAGCAGGCATTCATAAGTCCTGCCGAGGCCCTACAACTCCAGGATTAATGAAAGGAGATTTGTGGCGGCCATACCTATGGCCGCCTATTATTTTAGTAAAGGCCAAATGTGCTGCGCGGAATATTATTGTTCGCCGAGTTGGTCGACGAGGTGGACAACCCGAGTTAAACAAAATCAAAGATTTCATCCCGCTGAAGCGGGATGTTTAACCGGATGCTCGAAATCATTACAAGTAATAATTTCTCACATGGCACTAACACGATCACAAAAAGAAGAAGTTCTAGCGTCGCTGGCCGATATTCTCGGCGAGGACCAGACGATCACGTTTGTGCGCTTTAATCGGCTACCGGTTCAGCGGATGGATACACTCCGATCTGAACTGCGTGACGAAGATGCAACCTTCACAATTGTTAAGAAGACACTACTGGAAGTAGCGTTTGAGAAGGCGGGAGTACCAGGCGAAATGCCTGAGCTACCGGGTCAGATTGCTGTCTCTTACGGCACTGGCAAAACTGCATCAGCACGTGGAGTTTACAACTTCAAGACTGATGAAGGAGCTGGCGAGGAGCTTGAGATTGTTGGTGGTATCTTCGAGGGAGAGTTTAGGGGGCAGGAGGCAATGATGGAGATTGCCCAGATCCCATCCACCGAGGAGCTACGCGGCATGTTCCTCAACCTTATCAGCTCACCGGTCAGGAGCTTTGCTATTGCTCTCAACCAGTACGCAGAAAAACAAGAAGCGTAAACGATTTATAATTACTAATATCTAATTTCTAATTACTATGGCTGAAGAAAAAGAGACCAAGGAAGAAGAAACAACAGAAGAGGAAACCACAGAGGAAGCTGCTGAAGAAGAGCAGGAAGATGAAAAAGAGGAAGAGGCAGCAGAGGAGAAGGAAGAAGAAGCCGCTGAAGAGGAAGCTAAGGAGGAAGAAGCAGAGGATGAGGGCGAAGATGTTGAGGTGCCGGAGAAGTTTGCCAAGATTGTTGAAGAGATTGAGCAGCTTCCGGTTATCGAGCTTAATGAGCTGGTAAAACTGCTAGAGAAGAAGTGGGGTGTATCCGCGCAAGCTGTCGCTGCTGCTGGTGGTGGAGGTGGAGAAGAAGAGGAAGAGAAGGATGCCTACACTGTGGAGCTAACCGACTTTGGTGCCTCTAAGATTGGTGTTATCAAGGCCGTCAAGGCTGCTTTTGGTCTTGGTTTGAAGGAAGCCAAGGCTCTTGTTGAGGATGCTCCTACAGTACTCAAGGAAGGTGTGCCAACCGAGGATGCTGAGGCGATGAAGGAAGCGATTGAAGAGGCTGGCGGCACAGTAGAACTTAAGTAGAGCCGCCAGTCCAGCCTCCTGCGTGCAGGGGCTGTGACGGGTGGAAGTGTGGAATTAAAGTAGCGCTCACTTGCATGTTTGATTTGTTGCGTTACAAATAAATCCCCTGCAAGGATTTTTATCTGCTCAGGCAATTTCTCCGCTACGCCCTGAGTGAAGTGAGGAAGTACTCCTGGGGTGCGCGGAGACCATGCAAATTGCCTTGCGCAAGGCTTACAAAACAAACATACTCGCTCGAATGTTCGAAAAGACTGCCAATCGGCAGTCTTTTTTTGTATTGTGTTCCTTCTCACGGTTGGTATGTTATTATTGTCGTTGTTATGGATATTCTTGAAACACTTTTTTCCAGCGGGCCGCGAGTGCGAATTCTACGTGCTTTTCTCTTTCAGCCCGAGATCAAGCTCTCGGCTAGCGAGATTGCTGAGCGGGCTGATGTGACGCATGGCACGGCGAAGAACCACGCTGATGTTTTGACCAAGATTGATTTTCTTAAGAAGGTGAAGCACGAAGGCAGCGATTGTTGGCAGCTAAACAACGATTCCAAGCTGCGCGATCCACTACACCGGATTATTTTAATGCACCAGAAGGTTACTCCCGATGACATTGCGGACCGTCTGCGTAAAGTCGGTGATGTTTCGCTCTTAATACTAAGCGGCATCTTTACCGGCGCGCGTAACCGGCCGATTGATGTGCTTATTGTGGGCAAGAATATTGATAAAGCTAAGCTGTCGCGCGCACTGGCACAGATCGAAAAGAACTACGGTACCGAGCTCTGCTATACTCATCTGCCAGAAGACGAATTCAGTTATCGCTTCAATGTTTATGATCGCCTGATCCGCGATGTACTCGACTACCCGCACCAGATCCTAATCAATGATCTCAAGATAAGTGCCGAGGGACGACAATAGGTCGTTCATCTTCCTTATTTCACTGCACTACAAGTAAATCGTCTAGCGACGATTTCTATCCGCTCGGTCCGACTCAAGTCGGACCTGCGCGAGGCTTGTGAAATAAGAAGATTCACTCAGATAGCGCCCAGCCGTAAAAGTGTTTACGGCTGGGTTTATCTATGTACAACATTCGATGTTGCACATAGAGCCTGTGACTTTCGGGAAGTCACAGTTTTTGGTTGACATGAACTCCAAAAAATGCTTAAATAAGCATAGATTCACTTTAAAATAACCGCAATAAACCCGCCCCGGAGGGCAAAGTCGATGGAAGAAAATAAAACGATAAGAGACGGTCTTTCGAGTTTTTACTCAGAGATTTGTGTGGATAACCCTAAACTGACTGAGTCAGAAAAAATAAAAATAGACAACTTCTTAAGTCAAGTATCTTCTTATTTGGTAAACTCTGATGCACCTTTTACTGGGGGAATGTATAGAGTTCTACGAGACACAATAAGACCTTATATTGATATCAGGAACGCAACAAATCACGGTTTGCCTCGGTTACCAAGACTTCAAAGTCATGCAGAAAGATTAGCCGGCTTGATAAATGACCATATTATATATGATTCTATTGAGCGGTCAGCCGGTACTGTTATCGGTGGCAGGGTAATGTAAGGGTCTAAGATTCCAATAAATACCGAATTCACATAATGTGGATTCGGTATTTTCTTTTAAGCCTGCAATTTTAATTGCAGGCGCTATATTTAAGCGAGACCCTTTCTTTTCTGGTGACTCACGGAGCCAGAAAAGCATGGTTCTGCTGAGCAGATTTTCTGGCGAGTGGGAAGGAAATTATGCGCTGGCGTAATTTACCTGTGCTCCTGAAAAGAAAAGGGTTGAGCGCACCTTGACTTGAGGCTTCGTTTTGCATACTATACTAGCAACCTCACAGCCGTGTTGGTTTTTGCTATGCGGCTGATAGCTAGTTGCCTAGCAAGCTGGATGCGTAGTCGTGAGCCGACTTGTTCTCGCGCGTTTGCGAGTGCGTTGCCAGATGGGGTTAAATAATATTATTAGATTTTTATTTTCAAGTTTTAATTATGGCTAATTTCGAACGAACAAAGCCGCACGTCAACATTGGTACAATCGGCCACGTTGACCACGGTAAAACAACATTGACTGCTGCCATCCTTCACACCCTCTTCAACACAGATGGGTACGATGCGCAGGAAAAGGCTGTCGACCAGATCGACAACGCTCCAGAAGAACGCGACCGAGGAATTACGATTGCCCTCGCTCACACTGAGTATGAGACACCAAATCGTCACTATGCTCACGTTGATGCTCCTGGACACGCCGACTACATTAAGAACATGATTACCGGTGCCGCTCAGATGGACGGAGCTATCCTTGTGGTAGCTGCGACTGATGGTGCGATGCCTCAGACTCGTGAGCACATCCTCCTGGCTCGTCAGGTTGGTGTTCCACGTCTAGTTGTATTCCTTAACAAGACTGACATGGTAGATGACCCAGAGTTGGTTGACCTAGTTGAGGAAGAAATTCGCGAACTACTTACTCAGTATGATTACGATGGTGACAACACTCCAGTTCTGCGTGGTTCAGCTCTGAAGGCGCTTGAGTCTCAGGATGCTGAGAGTGAAGAGGCCAAGGCTGTTATCGAGCTTATCGACGCTGTCGATGAGTGGATCGAGGAGCCTGCTCGTGAGACTGACGTACCATTCCTGATGCCGGTTGAGGACATCTTCTCAATTGAGGGTCGTGGAACGGTTGCTACTGGTCGTATTGAGCGTGGTGTGATGCATGTTGGTGACGAAGCCGAAATTGTTGGAATCAAGGACACACAGACTACAACCATTACTGGAATCGAGATGTTCAACAAGCAGCTTGAGGAAGGGCGCGCTGGCGACAACGCCGGAATCCTTCTCCGTGGTCTGAAGAAGGATGACATTACTCGCGGGCAGGTTATTGCTGCTCCGGGGTCAGTAACTCCACATACCAACTTTGAGGCTGAGGTGTACGTTCTGTCTAAAGAGGAGGGTGGACGACACACTCCGTTCTTCTCTGGCTACAAGCCACAGTTCTATATCCGTACGACGGACGTAACTGGTGAGGTAACTCTTGCCGACGGAACCGAGATGGTGATGCCGGGTGACACAGCAACCTTTAAGATCGAGCTGATCAACCCAGTTGC
>JBBDUH010000001.1:0-2270 GCA_040904005.1 Minisyncoccota bacterium | reverse complement strand
AAAGTCTGCTACTATAGACGTACACTACCCAACAAAACTTTTATATGTCACGTGATCTTTCAACCGGAATCGATATTGGCAGCCACCAGGTAAAGGTGGTGGTGGTTGGTGATAGCTCCTCCGAGCGCCTCCCGCACATTCATGCTACCGGCTTTACTGAGTCAAACGGGATGCGTCACGGCTATGCCACTGATGTTGCAGCTATTAGCGAAAATGTGGCCAGTGCTGTCGAGCAAGCTGCTAACTCCCTTCAACGCGACATCGATCGAGCTCATATCTCTGTCGGGGGTGCTAGTCTGCAGGGTCGTCGTGCCGCCAGCTCCATCACCTTCGACTCCCTCGACCACCAAATTACCAATGACGACATTGAGCGTGTTATTGATGCCTCTGAAGCGGCGCTGTCGGAAAAGCAGCGCAAGAACTACATGATCCTTCACCGCTTCCCGCTTGCCTACAAGGTCGACGGCCGCACCACGCTCGGGCGCCCAGAAGGTATCCACGGTCAGAAGCTTTCTGTTCAGACTCTCTTTATCACCGCCCTCAATCAACACACCTATGATCTTGTCGAAGCAGTCGAGAATGCCGGTATTGAGGTAACAGACATAGTTGCGGCTCCAGTAGCTGCCGCTGAAGTCACTCTCACTGACGCACAAAAGATCGCCGGCTGCGTCCTGGCCAACATCGGCTCCGAAACAGTCTCTATTATTGTTTTTGATAATAACCAACCCATCTCTCTAGATGTCTTTCCTATCGGCTCCACCGATATTACTAACGACATTGCTCTTGGTCTCAAGGTCTCTTTAGAAAAGGCAGAGCAAATCAAGCTTGGTGGTATCATCGGCAGCAATATCTCCGAAAAGAAACTAGCGGAAATCACCGCCGCGCGCCTCGAAGACATCTTCGAGCTCATCCAAGACCATCTTGAAAGAATTGGACGCCAAGGACTCTTGCCCGCCGGTATAATTATGACTGGTGGTGGATCCAGCCTATCGATGGTTGAGGATGTCGCCCGCTCCACACTCGATCTCCCTTCCTCTGTCGCCAAACTTAAGCTACCAAAAACAAAGGCTATCCGTTCGCTAGAAAACTCCTCCTGGGCTACAGCCTACGGCACGGCCGCCTGGGCTAGAAAACGGCAGAAACACGGGATATTTGGTCCTCTTGGTAACTCCAGAGGAACATTTTCCAACTGGCTAAAGCAGTTCTTGCCATAAATTTGAAAGCCTTTTGTAACTTTTCACATACAAAGCAATTATGGTATTATCTACCTAACTATCAGCCACAAGCTTACATTAATTAGTATTAAATATGTCAAAAGAAGTTAAACCAGATGTAGAAACATTCGCCCGTATTAAGGTTATTGGAGTTGGTGGTTCTGGTCAAAATGCCGTCAATCACATGCTTGAGTCTAAGGTGACTGGCGTCGACTTCATTGCCATTAACACTGATGCGCAGGATCTACAGGAATCCCCTGTTAAGGACAAAATTCACATTGGTAAAAACCTTACTCGTGGACTCGGCACAGGAATGAATCCGGAGCTCGGAAAACGTGCTGCTGAGGAAACTAAGGAGGAAATTCAGGGTGCCATCAAAGGAGCTGACATGGTCTTCATTACCTGCGGTATGGGAGGTGGAACTGGTACCGGCGCCGCTCCAGTTGTCGCTCAGGTGGCAAGAGAAAGTGGCGCTCTTACAGTTGCTGTTGTCACCAAGCCATTCTTCTTTGAAGGGGCTCAGCGCAAACAACTATCTGATGAGGGGCTTGTGGCTCTCCAAAAAGAGGTTGATGCACTAATCGTAATCCCAAACGACCGCCTTCTCCAAACGGTTGATAAAGACACGACAGCTTCTGACGCCTTTAAGCTTTGCGACGAAATACTTCGCGAAGCCGTTGAGGGTATCTCCGACCTTATTATCATGCCGGGTATTGTTAACGTCGACTTTGCTGACATTCGCTCAGTTATGGAGAGCGCCGGATCAGCCCTTATGGGTGTCGGTCTCGGTAGTGGCGAAAAGCGTGCTGAGGATGCCGCTAAGGCCGCCATCAACTCTCCTCTTCTCGATGTCTCTGTTACTGGCGCTGAGGGCGTCCTCTTCGCCATCGCTGGCGGAGAAGATCTTAAAATGCATGAAGTGCAGCAGGCCGCCAAAATTATCACCGAATCCATCGATCAAAACGCCAAGGTTATCTTCGGTGCCTTCCGCGATGACTCACTCAAGAAGGACACTGTGCGCGTGACGGTGATTGCTACCGGCTTTCCGGAGAACAA